>CAYXPO010000203.1:2720-7864 GCA_964466925.1 uncultured Nitrospirales bacterium | reverse complement strand
AGCGAAGCGGAACCCACCCACCGATGCCGATAAACCGGACCGGTGGGTTCCGCTTCGCTGCACCCACCCTACTGCACCATTTTGATTGGAGTGAAAATGCATTACAGTTCCCCAACACGATTCCGCGCACGTGCATGAAAACCTGGACAGGCAAAACCGTATAAAGTTCCACCCGCAGAGCGGTTGGATGAGAATATTTTGGAATAATGCTTGTCGCCCGGAGGTTTTTCTGGTATTATCAATATGGTTGTAGGGTTAGCCAATTCCGCTAAAAAGTATTCAAAGTTGATAATCTTTTGACCAACGTGGTCCGGGCAGAAAAGCCATTGAAACGTTAAGTGAATTATTTTCAATGACTTACGTACAACTTGGGAAATGGTACGGTTCATGCTCTAAGACAACAAGCATTTGGGTTGCTTACGAGCAAAAACAAGGCGAAAGGATCAGAGACATATGCGTGAAACGAATAAAACCTTATGGTACGGTGCGTGCAGCTTGATTGTGGTTGCGATTGGGGCGCTTCTGACGGGCTGCCCGCAGAAAGCGGAACCGGTCTTGAAGTGGGACGATAACTGGAACAAGATGAGTTTGCATCCGTCCTGCGGCGAGATTTCGGTTCAGACGCTGACGGCGGGCCGGACCATTTATGCCGGTTCAGTGATCATCTCGAATGATGTGGACCGGATATATGTGACGTATGCGGCGGACGCAGGATGGGTGCTTGATGCGCTCCACGTTCATGTCGGATTCAGCAGCACGGATTATCCGGGTTACGGTTCCGGCAACAATGCCCCCGTTCCCGGACAGTTCGCGTACAATAGCGACAATTATCCCGACTTTGTGAGCGGCACAACCTATTACACCTTCCGCATTGCATTGACGGATATTGGATTGCAGCCGTGGAATTGTGACATACCGCTCTATATCTTTGCCCATGCCGATGTGTCGTTGCGGGATGAGAACAACAATGTAATTCAGAGCGAGACGGCGTGGGGCGGCGACACCCCCGGCCAGCATAGCAACCGCTGGTATTTCGTGGCGCGCTTTACTTTACAGTGCTGCGCGACCGAGGGTGAAGGCGGGGAAGAAGGCGCGGTGGAAGGCGAAGGCGCGGAAGAAGGCGAAGGTGCCGCTATTGAAGGTGAAGGCGCGGAAGAAGGTGAAGGCGCCGCTATTGAAGGCGAAGGCGCGGAAGAAGGCGAAGGTGCCACTATTGAAGGCGAAGGCGCGGAAGAAGGCGAAGGTGCCACTATTGAAGGCGAAGGCGCGGAAGAAGGCGAAGGCGCCACTATTGAAGGCGAGGGCGCGGAAGAAGGCGAAGGCGCCACTATTGAAGGTGAAGGCGCGGAAGAAGGCGAAGGCGCCGCTATTGAGGGTGAAGGCGCGGAAGAAGGCGAAGGCGCCGCAGAGGGCGAAGGTGAAGGCGAGGAAATCTGCTGTGACACCGCCATCACGGAATTGGTGCTTGAATATTTCCGCTCCTGCACGGCCATGGTCCACATCTACCCGATGAACATGGCGCTGGGCCCGCTGTTCGCCGGCAATGTCGAACCCGGTCAGCAGATCACGCTCCAGGGCTCCATCTTGGCGCCTGAAATCTACATCTTCGTCAATTATCAGGTGGACTCCAAAATCGTTACCGACTGCACGTCGGACGTTGGCCCTGGCCTCATGATTGGCGACTTCCGCGTGGTTTCCGGCAAGAGTGCCAATGGCCGCCCGCTCTGCCCCGTGATTCGCGAATACCAATGCGGCGCCTGCCAAGGCGGCGTGACCGAACTCACGTTCAAATACTTCGGAAATGTGGAATGCATCCCGCTGGCCGTGATGCCCGCCCACAGCATCATCCCCTTCTTCTGGGGCTGCGTGGAACCCAATCATGAATTGACGGTCAACGGCCCCGGCGTCAACGGCCTGTTTCCTCCCGAAGTCTCCGTTTGGGTCGGCAACAAGTATGTCGGCAATCTCGACACCAGTTGCGGCACGGAAATCGGCGCGGGGTGCACCGTGATTGGGCCCATGCTCATCACCGGCGGCCAGAGCCTCAACGGCGGATACTTCTGCCCCTGCCAGCCATAACGGAAAACCGGCGGCAGCCGGCAACAAATTGACGAATATTCAAGGGCGGCCCCAATCAGGGCCGCCCTTCTTTATGATGGCCTGGGACTTCGATCACCACACTCGCCCTTCCGCGGCATGCGCCGTGGAAAACAACCCTGCGGCAACAAGAACCGCGGAACAATCACGGCGTAATAATCAGGACCTCATGGATATCGTGGATCGTGGCGGTAATCCGCCGCCCGTCATGCTCGATCACGGTTTGGGGGTTGATGCCGGTAACGCGGGTGAAGGGTTGTTTCAGCCTCACCGTGATTTGATACATCGGAGCGTCTTCGACCGGGTCGGGGATGACATTGGGACGATTCGGCGCCGTCGCGCCGGGGGGCGACAGATACCCAACGCAGTGTATCCGCAATACATGATTTCCCTGATCTTCCGTGACCACGGTTTCGATGTTCAGCGGCGCCTGAATCTCCACCCCCGGCTCCGGATTCAGAATGCGCAGGGCATTTCGAAGCAGTTTGCGCGCTTCCACGGTGCGGTATTCACTCGCGGCGGCCGCGCCGGGCGATACCGCCAGGGTCAACACTTTGCCCTGGCCCACGGAATGGAGCAGCACGGCCGGGCCCGCCGGTTCTCCGGCGGAACCGGGGAACTCAGTGCCTTCCAGACCTGCTTGCTGCCGCAAGGTGCGCACCGGCCGCAGGAGCGCGCCATGGGTTAATGGGGAATCCTGCGGGGATGCGTAAACGACGGCCGGGCCATACGCGAGCACCGGCCAATCGAGCGGAATATCCACATCACACCGCTGCATTCCTTCCGGGTCCCGGTGCAGCACGAAAAAATTGTCTTTATCGCGCACGACCGCCAATGCCCGCGCGCCAATCAGGGGTTCCAACACGCTCGACGGCAGCAGTTCGCCCCTCTGCCCGTACATGCCACTGTTCCCCGTGATCAACAGATTGCCTCCCTGCTTTACATAGGCTTCAAACAGGGCCGCCTCTTTTGGCGATAGAATCGCGGCATCCGCAAGCAATACCACGGAAAAGGCTTTCAGCGTGTCCAGGCTCACATTTTCATCCAGCACCACTCCATAGGGAATATGCTCGTACACCAGCGCCTTGTGCGCGCCGAAAAAGGATTGTTCATACTGGGAAGGGTTCTCACGGCCCACCCAATCGCGGGTCCGGCTTGAATAATACAGGCCCACCTCCTGCACCGGTTTCTGTCCAAAATGTCCCCGCTTGGCATGAACCTCCGAAAAAACCTTTCCGATGCGATCATAGGCCTCGCGGTCCACGGTTCCGTCAAACGGCGTTTTATCCACAATGGTGACCTGTGCGCCATTGGCGAGCAAGGCGAACATTTCCCAGCGCAGATCATTCAGCGGACGCGTGGTCTGGTCGTGATACATGCGCACGCCGCGCTGCATCACCACCTGATAGGACGCGGCGGGATCCGTGGCCTGCACGAATTTGGCCGTTAAACCGGCGCCCAGCGCGCTGAACCCCCACACGCCGCTCTCGCAGGTGACGAAATCGCCGATGTGCGCATGCTGCACGGGGCGCTGGCCCACTTCCCACGAAAACGGCGGATAGCCATGGTAATTGAAATCAATCGAAACCTTTGGGTTAATCGAGCGGATGTAATCACGCAACGTCTTTTCAAAACGTTCACTGGTGTTGTAGCGGAACGCGAGCATCTTGTCCCACGCCGCATCCCAGGTGACGCCCGGCGGCATGGCTTCGCCGAATTCCGCCTGGAACAACTCCCGGCATTTCGCGCACCAGCACCCGTACGGCGGCCCAAACCCCTGATCCAGCATGTCAATATGAAATCCGTCAATGCCGTAGGCGATCATTTCCGCAGCGGCGGCCTTGGCATGTTCGATATACCCGGAATTCAAACAGAGGCGATCTATCGCCTTCCCCTCCGCATCCACCATTTTATAATCCGGATGCTCACGAAGCGGATAACCATTGCCCTGAACCACGCAATAGGCTATTACGGGCAAATGATGCGGTTGGGCGGCCTCCACCGTTTCCCGCAGAACATCGCGTTCCCCCAACCCGGGGCATTTCGGGGCCACGGCGGAGTTGTAATAGGCATATTCGCTGTCCTTGGCCCAAATGACCAGGTATTCAGCCCCCGCCTTCACCCCGGCTTCCACTATGTCCGTTCCGGAGAATTTCGCGGCATAACCTGTGTCCTTCGGGTCCGCGCCCCACTGGGCGCCTGTGGGCCCCACCTCCATGCCCACCAGCGTTCGCTTATACCAGGGAACCTCGCCTGCGTCCGCACACAAAGCACAACCCGCCCACACCACACTCGCAATCACCAATGACATAACCCTCTCCCGTACTGTTTCCCGGCACCCTATCCCGCTGAAGCGCGGCTTCTCCAAAAAACGAGCACGTACCCTGACCCATCACCCCGGGAAGCCCGGGCGCTTTCGCCAAGGGGCGATGGAGCAGCGGATTACCATGCGCGCGCTATCATAATCGTGAAACCTCTCCGGCGGCAAACTTCAATGAAAATCACCCGTTTGCTTGGAAAACTGCGGCGCGGAAGACTTGAAGATTTCAATAACACGTATTGCGGAGGTGGAACCAGAGACCATGGGAAAACAAGTCATCTTAAAAAAGCGGGTCATGGATCATGGCAAGGCGTTGACCGGAAAATGCGAGGTCAATGCCATGTTGGATTTGGTGAAAGACGAGACGGCTATCCCCGCCGCATGCGATAACGACTTCCACAGGCAATTACCGGGGATTTAACGCCCCCACCGTGAAGCAGGATACATGCCAGAGCCCTGATTTTTTAAGAAAAGTTCAAATTTTCTTGACAGAAGCCTCGTTATCCAACTATTATTGGGTTAGGAAAAGAAGTAGCCCTTACAAACGGAGGACCCAGAGTCATGGCAAAGCGATTCATGGCAAGCCTGCTCCTGACGGCCGTGCCGGCCTTGATGGCGGTCAATGCCGCCGCCGGCCCCGGCAAAATAACGACCAACATCACCCCTGCCGATGCGGTCGCCGCGGGCGCGAAATGGACCTATAACAACAGCACCACTTGGTACGATA
>CAYXPO010000203.1:0-2710 GCA_964466925.1 uncultured Nitrospirales bacterium | reverse complement strand
TAGCGGGGCCACCGTTGAGGGTCTTGATGTCGGGAATTATGAGGTTAAATTCAAGGATGTTCCCAATTGGACCACCGCCACCTCGAAAACCTTCACCTTGACCAACGCCAAACCGACCAAAGTCGTATCGTCCATCTATACGAAAACCATCTGCCGCTTCAGCCCCCCCTTCCCCGCCCAGGGCAGCTTGGACTTCTGCGCCATTGTGGGGGATTCCGCGAGTGGCTCCAACAATATTCAGGCCTCCCTGACCTTGGTAAAGGGTTTTTTGGATTGCAAAGATGATCCCGAATATTGCGCTTTGGTGGATAATCTGAAATGCAGCATCGTGGACATCAACGGCCCGATTGTGAATGATTTGCCCACCCCCAACGGCATGCTGGACGCCAAAGCCGAACTCGCCCTGATAGCGCAGGTATATAACACCCCGGGAACGTCCTTGCCCAGCGGATTAACCACCGACATGGTGAAGACAGCGCTGGTGGCCAATTACACCTTGATTTATGACCTTGTATTTACCGCCCTGAGCAGCACGGGCTATTGCGGCATATTGGGGGCATTTCCCGACGCCGCCAATCTCGGCATCCATCTCTCCATTTTGTTGGCCGGTTTCGCCACACAAGGCGACCCGGATTCCCAGGGAGCGCTCCTGATGATCGCGGGCCTCCTTGAGCAGATTAGCGTGCCCCCGCCCAATCCCGACGATTTCAACACTCTTGGAGACGGCATCTATTTCGGTCCTAACGGAGACGCCGACGGTGATGGATGCACCAACCGCCAGGAATATGACGCCTATGCCGCCGGTGGAACCAACTGCCCACTGTATATCGCCAATGCCCTGAACCCGGCGGTGCACCCGGACTGCGGTCCGCCGGCCGAAGGCGAAGGCGTGGTGGAAGGCGTAGTGGAAGGCGTAGTGGAAGGCGAAGGCCCCGCTGAAGGCGTGGTGGAAGGCTCTGTAGAAGGCGAAGGGCCTGCGGAAGGCGTGGTGGAGGGCTCCCTTGAAGGTGAAGGCGAAAATATCATTGAACAAAATGAAACGGCCGTGCGCACCACCTTGCTGTGTGCCGTTTTTAACGCCGAATGGGCTTTCTATTATAACACCGGCGCGTTCACGGGGGTCTTTGATGAACTTACGACGGTGCACCCTCCCTATCTCGCGGGAACCTGGCCGACAAGCAACGGGTACACGTTTACATTAGAGCTCATGGACACAACGTTTACATGCAAAGCTGTCCCTGTAGTTTGGAACGAAACCGGCGCACACGGCTATTTTATAGACAGGACCGGCGTCATCCGGGAAAGACTGGGCGCGGCGGCGGACTTTAGCAGTGCGCCTTCCGGTTCCGCCTGCCAGATAACCGTTGAAGGCGAACCTGCGGCCGAAGGCGCCCCCGAAGGCGAGACCGTGTGTCACTCCGCGGATTTGAATTGCGACTTCCAAATCAATCTGACCGATCTGTTGCGGGTTATCCAGCTCTATAACAACCCCACGGGTTTCCATTGCGATGCCGGGTCGGAAGATGGATACAGTCTCGGCGCGGGGGATACCACGTGTACGCCCCACGCCAGCGATTATAAGGGCGGCGCGCCCGATTGGAAAATTGATCTTTCCGAACTGCTCCGCCTGATCCAATTCTTCCACCTTGGCGGCTATCATTCCTGCTCCGGCACCGAAGATGGCTATTGCCCGGGACGGCTGTAATTTCGACGGATAGTTCGAGCGCGGTCCACGCCGCGACAGCGCGGCGGGGGCCGTGTTCTTCTTTGTTGCGGCGTGGCCATGCAAGGCACGGGAAAGGTGTTGCCAAATAGCTTGACACCACTCCGGGTTCACATTTATAGTGATGCCGCCAGACGTTTTGGCCTGTGTGAATGGATGCAACCAGCATGAAGCGCCGTGCAGAAGGGGAAATGCATGCCGATGCAGGATGACGAGGCCGCAAAGACGCCCTCGGATACCGCCGGGGCGGAAGTCAAGCCGTTTCAATTCCAGGTCAGTGACGACCGTATGACGCTCTTTTTTGACGGCCAGGTGACGGCCGAAACGCTGGACACCGTCATCTCCCACGTATGCACGGAATTGGTCAAGATAGGCGTTGCCAGCGGCGCTTCCCTCTCCGAAACCGCCAAGCGTTTGCGCGACGCCGTTCCCTTGGGGCCGGTGCTCTCTCATTACACCCTGGTGGAAGGGAAACGCCCCATCCCCCCCAAGGAAGCCGAAATCATCTGGACGGACGAGTTTTTCAAGACCGGCTTTGTCGTCGATCCCGCCACCGGCGCCGTGGATTACCGGAAGCGCGCCGGGCGCCAATCCGTGGGCGAGGGCGAGCATCTCGCCACCATGATTCCGGCCCAGCCCGGCGAAGACGGATATGACGTCTATGGGAAAACCGTTCCCGCCCCGAAACCCAGGCAGTTCCGCGTACGCGCCGGGGCCAATGTCCGCTACGATGAAGAAGAGAACAAATACTACGCCACGAAGGACGGCCGCATCCGGTTCGCGGGCAACGTGCTCGCCGTGGATGACGTCTACACCATTACCGGCAGCGTTGATCTGAAGACCGGCAACATCAAGCACCCCGGCGCCCTGGTCATCTCGAAAAACATCGAACCCGAATTTTCCGTGGAAGCCCTGGGCGACATCGAGGTCAACGGTTATGTCCAAAACGCCGCCGTCACCACCAAGGGCAGTTTAATCGTGCATGGC
>CAYXPO010000202.1:2236-7880 GCA_964466925.1 uncultured Nitrospirales bacterium | reverse complement strand
GGCTTGGGCGTGGATGCGGCGCTCGATTTGCTTCAACGGGCCCGGCATGTGATGGTTGCCCTCTCCCTGGGGAAAATCACGGGGCTGGCGGATGCGGATGTTTTTGAAACCGCCTTGGAATTCGAGGAGCGGTACCGGCATCATGTGGCGGATTATTTCACGCAGGCCGAGCGGGAAACCCTGGCGTCCGAACGGCGGCGGCAGCGCGCGATGGTGGAAGCCATTGCCCGGCCTTTTGCCGTGCTGGACAACAATGGGACCATCACCCTAACGAACAACGCGCTGGCCCGGGAATTGGGAAAGACCGTGGAGGCCTTGCACGGCCAGGAACTCGCCCGGTATTTCGATGACGCCGCCTCGGGTGAACTGCGGCGGGTGCTGCGGCAGCGCCGTTCCACAAAATCACTGGAATTTCAGGGCACGCTGCTGGGTTCCCGAGGGCGTCTGGTTCCCTTTCTGATCAGCGTGCAGCCCATGTTTGACGCGCAAGGGCTCCGCGACGGCGTGGCCGTGGCACTGCACATGCCTGAAACCAAACGGGGAGGAAGCGCGGAGTACATTCGCGCGGTGGCCGAGAATGTCATAAACCTGATGCCCTTGGGCCTCCAAGTGTACGATACGAACCGGAGGGTGGTTTTTTTCAATGATCATCTCGCGGCCCTCTGCGCGGATGACGCGGTAAAACATCGTCCGGCGTGCTGCGGCATGCGGTTCCCCGGCCTCAACCCGCAGTGGTCGTGTGCGTGTGAACAGGTTTTTGAAACCAACATGGCCTTTCAGGGCGACGCCATTCTGGAAGGTTCTGGAACGCCGCGGTGGTTTCAACTGCTGTTGGTTCCCATGCCCGGTTTCGGGGAGGACGCGGATGAGGTGGCGTGCGTTGTGCGCGACGTAACCCCGCTGCGCAGCCTGGAAAATGAAATCATGGGACGGCAGCAATCCTCGCTGGCCTCCCAAGTGGCCGTGACCGTGGCGCATCAGTTGCGCAATCCGCTCGGCGTGCTCATCGGTTTTGCGGAATTGTTGGCGCGGGGGCTGCCGCCCGAACAAGTGCCGGGGGCGGTGGATAAAATGCTGCGCAACAGCATCCGGTGCAAGGAGATTGTGGAAAACCTGCTGGAATTCGGACGCGGTTTTCCGGGCGAACGCGTACCCACGGAACTGAGCCAGTTGGTCCGGGACACGGTGCAACCCATGTTTACGCGGATCGCAGAGCAAGCGCATCGAGTGGCGTCTGCCGGAGACGGCGGGCCCGGTCGAGTGCATTCCAAACCAATTGGCGCAAGTGTTCATGAGCTTGCTCGACAACGCGTTGCGGGCGGCGCGGGAGCAAGTCATCTTCGAGATTCAGCCGGAAGCGGAGCATGTGTCGATCCGGGTGCGGGACGATGGCCCGGGCATTCCCGAAGACATCCGGCCTTCCATTTTTCAGCCTTTTTTCACCACGCGCAAGAGTGAAGGCGCCGTTGGGCTGGGATTGAGCCTGTCGCAGGCCGTGATTTCCGAATATGGCGGGCAACTTCTCCTTGAACCGTCCGGACCGGGCGCCTCATTTCATATTCGGCTGCCCCTGAGCCAAGAACCCACCAGCGCCGAACCGGTGATAGAGACCCCGCCGGAAGAACCGCCCATCGCGCGGCGTCTGCTGGTGGTGGACGACGAAACAGATTTGCTGGAGATGCTTGCCATGGTGCTGGAAATGCGCGGCTTCCAGGTGGATACCACGGATGCCGGCGCGGAAGCGATTGAACTGATTCAGAAGCACCCTTACGACGCCGTGGTGCTGGATGTCCGGCTGCCGGGGGATTTGAGCGGTCCGCAGCTTTATGAATTCATCGCGGCCACGCATCCGGCCTTGGCCGGGCGGACCTTGTTCATCACGGCGGACACCATGAATCTTGAAACACGGAAATTCCTGGAGCGGGTACAGCGGCCCTCCATGGAAAAACCCTTTCTGGTGGAGGAGTTCGCCCACAAAGTGATGCAGTTGTTTGAAGAAGCTGCTCCGCGCCACCGTTCTCGTGTAAAATAACGGCACATTGCCGTGTGGACCCTGGCCCGCAACCATGAAGGAGGCTGTATCATGAAACGCCTGTTTATCGTAATCTCAGTGCTTGTGGTGTTGGGCGGGCTTGCGCTGCCCGTAACGAATCTTGTGGTTGGATTGCCCTCCAACAGCATCACCAAAGCCCAGACGGACGACGTGGTGTTCGCCAAGGCGCTGAACGCGCTGGGAACCAAGTGCGTGAACTGCCACACCCCTGAATACACCCTTCCCTTTTATGCGAAGTTTCCCGTGGCCAAACAAATTATTGAAACCGATATCCGCCAGGGAACACGCTTCATCAACTATCTGGAAGAGTTGTTCCCTCCCGGGAAGACGCCGGTTTCCGAACCCACCCTCGCGAAAACCGAGGCGGTGCTTCTGGAAAGCTCGATGCCGCCCCTGCGGTATATCGCGTTGCATTGGAACGGCGGGTTAAACGCCGAGGAACGCAACAATGTGTTTGCGTGGATCAGCCAAACGCGGGCCAAGCACTATGCCACCGCCGGAACCGCAGAGTTGTACCGAAACGACCCGGTTCAGCCCCTGCCGGATATCATCGCGGTGGACCAGGCCAAAGCCGCCCTGGGCAACAAATTGTTTCATGACAAGCGGCTTTCCAAGGACAATTCCCTGGCCTGCGCCGGATGCCACGACCTGCAAAAGGGCGGCACGGACCAGAAGAAGTTCTCCGAGGGCGTGGGCCAGAAATTCGGGGATATCAACGCGCCCACCGTCTTCAACGCCGGCTTCCAATTCAAACAATTCTGGGATGGGCGCGCGGCCACACTGGAAGAACAGGCCGACGGGCCGGTGAACAATCCCGTTGAAATGGCCTCGAACTGGCCCGAAGCCATCGGCAAGTTGCAGCAGGATGCGGAACTTACCCAGGCGTTTCTGGCGGCTTATCCGCAGGGTTACGGCAAGGAAACCATCACCGGCGCCATTGCCGAGTTCGAGCGCACGCTGGTCACGCCTTCGCGGCTGGACCACTATCTGCGCGGGGACGCCAATGCGCTCTCCGTCGAAGAGAAGAAGGGCTATGGCCTGTTCAAGGCCTACCGTTGCGCCAACTGCCACGTCGGCAAGCTGCTGGGCGGGCAGTCGTTCGAGATCATGGGGCTGTATGCCGACTACTTCAAGGATCGCGGCAATACGCAGAAGCCGGACTTTGGGCGGTTCAATGTCACCAACAAAGAAACGGACCGTTTCAAGCTGAAGGTGCCCACTTTGCGCAATATCGCATTGACCTTCCCCTATCTGCACGACTCCTCCCAGTCCGATCTGAAACAAACCATCGTCATTATGGCGAAATACCAAACAAACAAGAAGCTGTCCGACGCGGACGCGCAAACCCTCCTGGTCTTCTTGAACGCCCTCACCGGCGAGTATAACGGCCAGCCGCTGAAATAATCATTTACAGCGCCTGAAACGTTAAGCCACCGGGATTGGGTCATGCTTTTTTGTCCGCCATCCGCCGCACCACGGCGTCCATAAAGGCGGACCGCAGCGGACGGATCGCGAGGGCGGCTTTCCAGGGCGGCGACTGTTCGAGAATACGCAGTATGCGTCCGAGGGCGCGGTGACTCAGGAGTTCCGGTTCTTCGAACAACAAATCGGAGAGTTTCCCGCGTTCTATCGCCATGCGGACCGTACGGTCGAAGGAGGTTTCGGGGGTAAACACGCGCTGCGGCCTCGGCTTCAACTGGATGCCCCCGGAGCGGCAAACCGAGTAGCACACCCCGCACCCCAGGCACAGGGAATCATCCAGTTCGGCATGCTTGGCGCCGGGTGTTCCCGTACCATCCGTTGTCAGTGTCAACGCCTGAACGGGGCAGGCTTTCACGCACATGCCACAGCCTTTGCAGCGGTCCGCGTCCACGGCGGCCATCCAGTTGGAGGACACAATGGAATGCTTGATGTTGAACGTGCGAATTCCTTGAACCAACGTGCAGCAACACCCGCAGCAGTTGCACACAAACGTGATGCTGCGCTGGACGTTGTCGCCTATCTGCGCGAGACCGGCTGATTTGCATTCACCGATAATCCGCAACGCTTCACGGGCGTCAATCCGCTCCGAAATGCCGCTGTGGATCATGGTTTCCGCCCCGCCGTTCAACGAGATGCAGGTGCGTTGCGGCCGGTTGCAGGCTTTTCCCAGATGCGTATTTTTGTGGCGGCACGGGCACAGGGCCACGCTCACCGCGGACGCCGTCTCCACCACGCGGGTGATACGTTCCCAATCCAAGACTTCCGCATGGTCTGTTTCCGGAATCGCTTCCTCGCGCACAAAGGTCCGGGCAAATTGCGTCTCCCCCGCAAATACGGCGCGCGCAAACCGATCCTCCTGATTCATGTATTCGTCAAAGAGCCGGGCAATTTCTTTCATGGGGACTTCATCGCGCGCCCGCATCATCACAAACTCGAATATCCCGCCCAGCACCGGCGGCAAGGCATAATAACGTTCCCCGTTTTTTTCAAAATCGAGCATCAAACCCCGGCGGGCGAGATCGGTCATTTTGTCGCGCACTTCCCCCTGTGGCTGTTTCATTTTCCGGGCCAAGGCGCTGAGCGCTATGGGCTGGGAAGGCACCTTCCGTGCAAACGCGGCTTCTTCCTGTGTATAGAGGATTTTCAAAATATTCAGGATGGCCGGGGTCTCCGGCACCCCGCACGCATGATGATCCATTCGCTGGCGCAACAAGCGGTATTCATTGTCCGGAACGGCGGCATGACCCATCGGCGGCATCTCCTGGTTTGCGCCGGCCTCCTGAAGCGCCGGCGCAATCAGGCCTTACTGTACCCTAAAAGGCGGCGCCCATGCACCTCCCCTCCTCCAATGAAAACGCCAAGCAACGCCCGAAAACGCTGCTTGGCAAAGAGTGCAAAGGAATGCGGTTATTTTTCGGAGGCTTCGCCGAGGCCCACCAATTCTATGCGCGCCATGGGGCAGGCATCGCCCACGCGGTTGCCCAGGCGCAGGATGCGGGTGTAGCCGCCGGGCCGCTCGACGAAGGCGGGGCCAATCACGGTGAAGAGATTTTTCACGGCTTCGTTGTCGCGCAGTTTGGCAAAGGCGAGGCGGCGGTTGGCCACGGAATCCTTTTTGGCCAGGGTGATGAGGGGTTCCGCGAACATGCGGAGTTCCTTGGCCTTCATCCATCCGGTTTCAATCGCGTTATGTTTGAACAGCGCCACCGCCAGATGCTTCATGGTCGCTTTTCGATGGGCCATGTTCCGGCCCAGGCGTCTTCCTGATTTCAGATGCCGCATGATTATTCGTCCTCTTCTTCGTCGTCAGCGTCGCCGCCGTTTTCGTCTTCGTCTTCGTCCTCTTCGTCTTCTTCCTCGTCCTCAATCACAATAGGTTCGAGGGGAGCGGCCGCCACAAGCCCCTGAACGGGCATGCCCAGCGACAGGCCCATGGTTTCGAGAATCGACTTGATCTCATCCAGGGATTTTTTCCCGAAATTATGGAATTGGAGCATTTCGCTCTCCTGCCGGACGACCAATTGGCCAATGGTGCGAATATTGGCGGCCTTGAGGCAGTTGGCGGCGCGGACACTCAGTTCAAGTTCATCCACGGAACGGGACAGCATC
>CAYXPO010000202.1:0-2226 GCA_964466925.1 uncultured Nitrospirales bacterium | reverse complement strand
GCATCAGTTCCGGGTTGTCACTGCCGGCCTGGGAATGCAGTTCCCCGTCTTCCCGTTCCTGTTTCACAAAGATGCGCAGGTGGTCCATCAGCAGGGCGGAGGCTTCTTCGAGGGCTTTCTCGGGGGTGATGGAGCCGTTGGTCCAGATATCCAGGATCAGGCGGTCATAATCCGTCATTTGGCCGACGCGGGCGTCTTCCACCTGGAAATTCACTTTGGTGACGGGAGAGAAATTGGCGTCCAGGTACACCGTGCCCAAGGGGGCGTGTTCCAGTTCAAATTGCTCCGCCGTGACATAGCCCCGGCCATTGGCCACTTTGATCTCCATGTCAATCTTCGGGCTTTTGGTCGTGGCGGTGAATATCACCTGGTCCGGATCAAACACGTCAATATCCTGGCCCTTGAACATTTCTCCGGCCGTCACCGGCCCTTGCTTGCGGTGGGAGAATGAAAAGATCAGGGGTTCGTTCTTGTTCAGCCGGATATGGCATTTTTTCAGATTCAACACCATGTCCGTAACGTCTTCCTGGACGCCCGGAATGGCGGAAAATTCATGATTCACGCCCTCGATGCGGATGGCCGTCACGGCGCTGCCGCGCAACGAGGCCAACAACACGCGCCGGAGGGAATTGCCGATGGTCGTGCCGTAGCCGCGCTCGAACGGCTCCACATAAATGCGGGCGTAGCGGTCGTTTGATGTTGGGTCAAACTTCACAAACTTTGGGATTTTGAACTCTTCAGCTATCATATGTCTTCGCCTTTCGCGACTCGGCCTGTGGCGCGCGCGCCGCCGGCCATTACCCCACAACAACCTGACTTTCTGGTTTCTGGATGCGGTCTATCAGACACGGCGCCGTTTGCGCGGACGGCACCCGTTGTGCGGAATCGGGGTGACGTCCTTGATCAAGGTGACGGTCAGGCCGGTCGCCTGGATCGCGCGAATGGCCGATTCCCGTCCGGCACCCGGGCCATTGACGTAGACCCGCACTTCCTTCATCCCGATGTCCATCGCCTTTTTACTGGCCTGTTCCGCGGCCAACTGGGCGGCAAACGCGGTGCTCTTGCGCGAGCCGGCGAATCCCGCCTGGCCGGCGCTGGACCATGCCACGACATTGCCCTGCGTATCCGTGATGGACACAATCGTATTATTGAACGTTGCCTGGATGTGGGCGACACCCGAAGCCACGGCCAATGCGGTGCGGCGTTTTTTGCTCTTTACTTTCCGTTTCTCTTTGGCCACGAATCTGGATCTCCTCTGCCTGGGCGGCGCTGTCGCCGTTCGTTATTTCTTCTTGATGGTGGTGCGGCGCGGGCCTTTGCGGGTGCGCGCGTTGGTGTGGGTCCGTTGTCCGCGCACGGGCAGGTTGCGCTTGTGGCGCAGACCGCGGTAGCTGTTGATATCCATCAACCGCTTGATATTGCCGGCCACTTCACGCCGCAGATCGCCTTCGACCTTGTAGCTGGCCTGGACGGCCGTGGACAAGCGGCTGACCTGCTCGTCGGTCAGATCGCGCACGCGGGTGTCGGGATTCACCCCGGTGGACTCACACAATCTCTTGGCGCGCGTGGGCCCGATCCCTAAAATAGATTGCAGGCCAGCTTCCACCCGTTTGTCGCGGGGAAGGTCTACGCCAACTATACGTGCCATGAATTCGTTCTCCTGCCTTATCCTTGACGCTGTTTATGCTTGGGGTTTTCGCAGATAATCCGCACGTTTCCATGCCGCCGGATGATCTTGCACTTCTCGCAAATCTTTTTTACGGAACTCCGCACTTTCATGTCCTGCTCCCTGGTTCAGTCTACTTAAACCGGTACGTGATCCGGCCTCGTGTGAGGTCGTAGGGCGACATTTCGAGTTTGACGCGGTCGCCGGGGAGAATGCGGATGAAATTCATGCGCATTTTTCCGGAAATGTGCGCCAGCACCATGTGGCCGTTCTTCAACTCCACGCGGAACATCGCGTTGGGGAGCGGTTCCACCACGGTGCCTTCCACCTCTATCGCCTGTTCTTTCATACTTTATCTTCCCGGCGGCCCCAGATGAGCTTGCCCGACGCGGAGAGAATTTCTCCGGCGCCTTCGCGCACCACCACACTGTGTTCAAAGTGGGCGCTGGGCTTGCCATCCGCGGTCACCGCCGTCCAACCGTCCTGCAGTACCTTGACTCGATGCGTTCCCATGTTCACCATCGGCTCGAGCGCCAGGATCATCCCGGTCTTCAGCACCG
>CAYXPO010000201.1:2282-7944 GCA_964466925.1 uncultured Nitrospirales bacterium | reverse complement strand
GAAATGGTGGTTTTTCCGCAATAATGCATTTTGCTTTTTACGCCAAATCCGGCGCTGGGATTTCAGCGGCTATGAAGCCACCGGGCAGGTGCGCGTCCACATGTTCGCGCTCTGCCGCGCCCTGCGAAGGGATGATCTTCCATTTGGCAGCGGCTATGACGGTACGCTCCGCATCCCGCGCACGCCCACGGAAGAAGTGTGGTTCACCTGGGTTCGGGAATCCGACGGGCAATGGCGCATTCTCACGACGGACCCCGCGCTGCCCAATTTCCAGGAAATGCTCTGGAACAGCCGGGGGTCTGATAAAACCCGCGTCAAGCTCAGTCCGGGAAAGGATGGCGACACGGAATATCTTCCAGAAGGCAAGAGCAACCTGCTGCCCATGGAAACCAACTGGCTGCCGGAGCACTGGAAAAGGACCTAAGAACTCGGCATGGGCGCACACGATTCCAAGAATGAAACCTACCAGGGATTTGAACAAGGCCCCATACGCCCGCCCAGCGAGGCCCAAAGCCTGCTGATCCGGGTGTCCCGCAACTGCCCATGGAACCGGTGCACGTTCTGTCCCGTATACAAAGGGACGAAGTTTTCGACCCGCCCCGTGGACCATGTCAAACGCGATATTGATGCGGTGCGCCAGCATCTCGAAAACATCCAGGCTCTGTGCGATGCCTCGGGCCGCCCGTCACGGGACACCCTTCAAGAGGTCCTGCGGCAGGTTCCAGCGGGAGAAGAAGAGGCCTTTAATGCGGCCTTCCATTGGTTTCGGGCGGGCATGCGGAATGTTTTTTTACAGGACGCCAACGCCTTGTTCATCCGCCCGCCGCATCTCATCGAAATTCTCACCCACCTGCGCGCCTGTTTCCCCAACCTGCGCCGTGTAACCTGTTACGCCCGATCGCAGACCGTGGCGGCGTGGAAAGAAGACGATCTGCGGGCCGTCCGCGCCGCAGGCCTCGACCGAGTCCATATCGGGTTGGAATCCGGGTCGGAGGCGGTTCTTGAACGGGTTCATAAAGGGTCCACCAAAGCCCAACATATCCTGGCCGGGCAAAAAGTGAAAGCGGCCGGCATGGAACTTTCCGAATACTACATGCCGGGCCTGGGCGGACAAGACCTCTGGGAAATTCACGCGCGCGAATCCGCGGACGTCCTGAACCGGATCAATCCGGATTTCATCCGCCTGCGCTCCCTCGCCATTCCCAACCATGTGCCCCTTTTCGACGAATGGTGTTCGGGCCGTTTTAAGAAATGCCCGGATGCGCTGGTGGCACGCGAAATCCGGCTGTTTATTGAATCCTTGCAGGGAATCTCCAGCCGGGTGAAAAGCGACCATATTCTCAACCTTTTCGGAGACCTCGAAGGCCGCCTGCCCGAAGCACAATCCGGCATGCTCACCCTCCTCGACGCCTTTCTGAACCTTCCCCCGGAAGCGCAGACACTCTATCAAGTGGGCCGCCGCATGGGCGCGTTCTATTCCTTGGACGATCTCAATAATCCACAACGACGCGCCGCCGCACAGTCCGCCTGCCGGGAATACGGCATTACCCCGGAAAACGTGGACGCCGTCATTGATGAAATCATGAAGCGCTTCATCTGATTGCTATTTCGCAAATACCCATTCCCCCAAAACGGCCCGGTATTTTCTACATTTCTGGATTTGCCATTTCGCATTTTCAGTTTGCGTCTTGCCCCTCGTTTCCCACCCCGCCCCCCGGATCACGGACCTCGATACCCCTTCGGTTTGCCCCGGACGCTCGGCAGGTCGGTTGACGCAACGGACGGCCTTGAATTAACCGAGCAATACCACGGCGTGCGCGCTGATGGCTTCTTCACGGCCTTCCGGCCCCGCTTTCTCGTTGGTTTTGGCCTTGATGGAGATGGCCTGTTCTTCAAGATTCAACGCTTCAGCGATGCGCGCGCGAATAGTGTCCGCATGCGGGCGCAGTTTGGGCCGCTCCGCAACGACCACGGTATCAATATTGATGATCTGATGGCCATGGCTTTGAATCAACGCATGGACGTATTGCAGAAGCTTCATACTGTCCGCGTCTTTGTAGCGCGGGTCCGTGTCAGGGAAATGCGCGCCAATGTCGCCGAGGGCCAAGGCGCCCAGGAGCGCGTCAATAATGGCATGGGTGAGCACATCCGCATCGGAATGTCCGTCCAAGCCTTTATCATGGGGGAGCGTGACCCCGCCGAGGATGAGGGGGCGTCCGGGAACCAGCCGGTGCAGGTCATAGCCTATGCCGATACGCATTCAGGGCCTCCTTGTTCCAGAATCATTTTGGCAAGCGAATAGTCCGCAGGGGTGGTGACCTTGAAATTGAGGGCGGCGCCCATGACCAGTTTCACGGGGTTGCCCATGCGGCGCACCAGTGAAGCATCATCGGTTCCCTGGAAGCCTTCCTGCAAGGCCTGCTCATGCGCGCGGCGGATTACGTCCACTTTGAATGTTTGCGGGGTCTGGCACGCCCAGAGCCGCCGCCGGTCCGGGGTGGCGGTTAAATAGGCCTCTTCATCGCCCTGGAGAATGGTGTCAATCACCGGGATGGCCACTGTGGCCGCGCCGCATTGCCGGGCCGCCTCGATGGAGGCCTGAATGGACGCGGCGGGTATGAAGGGCCGCGCGGCGTCGTGGATGACCACAATTTCAGTATGTGCATCGAGCGCCGCCAAGCCCTTTCGCACGGATTCCTGCCGTTCCGCGCCGCCGGGCACGATATGAAATGAAAGACCGGCAAAATAGCGTTTGAGCACGGCCTCAAACGTGGTGATATGCGCTGCCGGGGCGGTGATGACCGCCTCTTCCAGCAGACTCAGCGGACGAAAACGCTCCAATGTGCGCGCCAGCAGGGGAATGCCGCCCAGTTCCAAAAGGGCTTTGGGCGTTTCAAGGTCCATGCGGCGTCCGGCGCCGGCCGCCGGAATCAGCAGTTGCGTCTTCACTGCACCACGCCGTTAAACCGGGTGAAAATCATCCGGCCCGCCGCCGTCTGCAACACGCTGGTGACGAGCGCCTGCACGGTCTTGCCCAAATACGGGCGTGCTCCGTCCACCACCACCATTGTGCCGTCATCCAGATAGCCCACGCCCTGTCCGGGTTCCTTCCCTTCCTTCAGGATTTTTACTTCCATCTGATCGTCCGGAAGCACAACGGGCTTGAGGGCATTGGCCAAATCATTGATGTTCAACACTTGCACGCCTTCAATCTGCGCCACTTTGTTGAGATTGAAGTCCGTGGTGATGATTTTCGCGTTGTAGCGCCGCGCCATGAACACCAGTTTGCCGTCCACATCGCGGACTTCCCGCGGATCGTCCTCCAGAATCTTCACCTTGATCCGCGAGGTGTTGTCCTGCATTGTTTTTAGAATATCGAGGCCATGGCGGCCTTTGGCCCGGCGTAGGACGTCGGAGGAATCCGCGATATTCTGCAGTTCCTTCAGTACGAACCGGGGCACCAGCAGCGTGCCTTCGATGAATCCGCTCTGGCAGACGTCCGCAATGCGCCCGTCGATGATTACGCTGGTATCCACAAGTTTCAGGCCGATGCCGTCATTTTCACGGTGCTGCACAGCAGTAATGATGGATTCCCATTTGGAGGCGCGGGTCAACCCAAGGTAAATTCCGACAAATCCGAAGATAAGCACCATGCTGACCACCACGAACACCCGCAGGGTTAGGTCGGTGGAGGGTGACCAAAACAGGACATATTGCCCCACAAAATAACCCATGACCATGGCCAAGACAATGGCCACAAGGGCGGGGGCAAGGCGTTCGTAAAGTTCCTGGGTGATAAAACGCAATCCCAGCAAAACGAGGATGGCGAGCAGGGCCCCCACGATCCCGCCCACAATCATCCAGGGAACCTGACTGGCCGGGGTGACCGGGGCGATGGAGAATTCATCCAGAAGATAACGCGCCCAGATGGCGCCCATGATAAGACACGATACGACAAACAAAACACGCAATATGCGAATGGAAACAGACATAGTTAATACTCCCTAAGACCCCTAATAATTAAGGGATATTATTGGTTTTTAATAGTGTTGGCATGATGAAAAAAATACCCGCCGCGTTAGCAGGCCTCTTACACTGTCCTCCTTTCTTATTATTTTGACAAAACACATTCTCTGATAAGATTAATTTTTATCATGTACATCTTACGTATAAGTATACTCCATCCCCAATAGGCAAAAAAAGTTTCCAATTTCAGGCCGGAATCCGCAGAATACATTTAGTAACAATTCTGCTTAATTTGGGCTCCACGGAATTGGCGATGGCGATGATTTTCTCGATGTTGACGGGTTTGAGGGCATCGGGGAAGCATTCGTCGGTGATGGCGGAGAATCCGAGCACGTGAAGGCCGGCATGGACCGCAACAATCACTTCAGGGACAGTGCTCATGCCGACGGCGTCAGCACCAAGGGTGCGCATCATACGGTATTCGGCGCGGGTTTCCAGGCAGGGGCCGGGGCAGGCGAGGTAGACACCGCGGCGCAGAGGGATATTTTCTTCGAGGGCGGTTTGTTCGGCCAGCTCGATGAGGGATTGGGTGTACGGTTCACTCATGTCAGGGAAACGAGGTCCCAAGGAATCGTCGTTGGGGCCGATTAAGGGGTTGTCGCCCATGAAGTTAATATGGTCGGTGATGAGCATGAGATCACCGGCTTTGAATTGGGGGTTGAGGCCGCCGGCGGCGTTGGAGACGATAAGGGTGTGAATGCCGAGGGCTTTGGCGACGCGCACGGGGTAGGTAACCTGTTGCAGAGTATACCCTTCGTAGTAGTGAAAGCGTCCAGAGAGCGCCACAATGGGTTTTCCGGCCAGAGTTCCGAGGATGAGTTCTCCGGCGTGGGTATCCACTGTGGACATGGGGAAATGGGGAATATCTTTATATTCAATACGCGCCTGGACCTCGATTTTGTCGGCCAAGGACCCCAGGCCGGTGCCCAGGATGACGCCCACTTCGGGTTTCAGAGGGCTGATAGCCCGGATGGCGGTTATGGATTCCCGGACCCACTCATGCAATTCCATGGTTATTTCCCTTTCTTTTGGGTCAAATTTTCCCAAATTTCCGCGGATTGAAGACCCTCCACGCGCAGTTTTTTCTCCCGTGACTTGTCTCCGGAAACGAGGGTTACCGCGCTCTTGGGGAGGCCGAGGCGCTTGGCCACCAACTGGCAGAGGGCTTTGTTGGCCTCTCCTTCCACTGGGGGGGCTGTCAGTGCGATTTTTATACTATTGTCTGAATTGATGATAATGTCATTCCGGGAGGATTTGGGCTGGACGCGGACGGAAAGGAGGGCATAACCGTCTTTTTGATCGAGGGCGTGCATTAGGCGACTTCCATCCACCGGCCCATGCGCTGAAATTTCTCCTGGCGTTTCTCCCGGGTCCATCGTCCGGCGCGGCATCCTTCGAGGAAGAAGGAGATTTCGCTGGCGAGGACTTCGGCGGCGGCGCTGGGGTCGTTGTGGGCGCCTCCGTTGGGTTCGGGAAGGACCTTGTCAATGACGCCGAGTTCTTTGACTTCGGCGGCGGAAACTTTGAGGGCGGCAGCGGCCATTTCCTTTTTATCCACGTCGCGCCAAAGGATTTCGGCGCACCGTTCGGGGGGGCAGATCATGTAAACGGAGTATTCGAACATGACGATCCAGTC
>CAYXPO010000201.1:0-2272 GCA_964466925.1 uncultured Nitrospirales bacterium | reverse complement strand
GCTTTGTCCGCGGGGGAAAGCGCGTCGTATTTTTTATGAATATCCGCCTTAAGGCCGGAAAAACCGAGCCGAAGCACGCGCGGGTAGTCGGGAATCAGGTGCCCGCTGGTAGCGCCGCAGTTGCCGTAGCCGCGGTCCTGAAAGGCGAACGTGTCCGCGCGGATGCCGCTTTTGCCGAAGAGGAGCGCGTTGCGCGCCGCCGCTTCCGCCTTCGCTGAGCACGATGGACATCATGGGGGTGTTGAGCCGGGAACATTCGAGAAGGTTCTGGGCGATGGCGAGGCCTTGGCCGTGTTGTTCGGCTTCGATGCCCGGGTGGGCGGCGGGCGTGTCAACGAAAGAGACAATGGGGAATCCGAGGCGCTCGGCCATTTTGAAGATGCGCAGGGCTTTCCGGTAGCCCTTGGGGTGGGCCATGCCGAAATTCCGGGCGACTTTTTCCTCGGTGGTGACGCCTTTTTGCTGGCCGGTCACGAATACCGTCTGGCCCTTGAAGGAGGCGATACCGCAGACCATGGCGGGGTCGTCGCCTATGGCGCGGTCACCGTGGAGCTCGATAAAGTCGTCGAAGAGGCGGGAGGTGTAGTCAAGCATGCGGGGCCGTTTTGGATGGCGCGCGAGCTGGACGCGCTCCCATGGGGACAGGTTGGCGTAGACGCGGATGCGTTCTTCGGCGGCCAAGGCGAGGAATTTCTGGCGTTCCTCGTCCGAGGCGGCCTTTTCGGCCCGTTCCAAATAGTCATAGATGCTGTTTTCAAAAGGCAACAGAGGTTCTGGCACTGTGTACACTCCCTACCGTATTGCGGGGTATTCTATCATGAACCGGGGTGGAAACCATCACATGGCCGTATAGCGCGGATCGAAGCGCCGGAACACCCATTTCTCGAATTCCACGGCCCAGAAGACGGAAGTGCCCAGGAGGATGCAAGCAAGGAAATGGAAAAAATCGAGGGGGGTGGTGCTGAAGATGGCGTGACAGAAGGGGAGATAGACAACCATGGCTTGCAAGGCAATCATCAGGGCAACCGATCCCAGGAGGGCGGGATTGGAGAAGAGTCCCTGCCGGAAGAGGGAATCGCGAGTGGACCGGATGGCCATGGCGTGCCCGAGTTGCAGGAAGACGACGATGGTGAAAATCATGGTCTGGGCCTGATGCCAGGAAGCTTCGTTGCCGGGAATCCAGAAGGAGTAACCGGTCCCAAGGGTCACAAGCGCCATGAGGAGGCCCACCCAGACGATGTGGAAGCCCATGGCGCGTCCGATGATGCTTTCCCCGGGGCGGCGCGGAGGGCGGTGCATGAGGCCGCGTTCGGGAGGTTCCATGGCCATGGCGAGGCCGGGGAGCCCGTCGGTGACGAGATTCATCCACAGGATTTGAATGGGGAGGAGGGGAGGAGGCATGCCGATCAAGGAACCCGCCAGCATAACCCAGAGTTCGCCGGAGTTGGTGGACATGATGTAGCGGATAAAGCGGCGGATGTTGTCGTAGATGACGCGGCCCTCTTCGACGGCGGCGACGATGGTGGCGAAGTTGTCGTCCTGCAGGACCATGTCCGAGGCTTCTTTGGAAACATCGGTGCCGGTGATGCCCATGGCAACGCCGATATTGGCCTTTTTGAGGGCGGGAGCGTCGTTGACGCCGTCGCCGGTCATGGCGACGATTTGGCCTTCTTCCTGGAGGGTTTCGACGATGTGGAGTTTGTGCTCGGGGGTGACACGGGCGTAGACATGCGTTTTCCGGACGGCGCCGGGCCAGTCTGCATCGGCCAGTTTATCCAAGTCTTGGCCGGTAAGGATATTTTCATCGTTCGACAGGTTGAGCCGCCGTGCGACGTAGCATGCCGTGAGGGGATGGTCGCCGGTGATCATCATCGGGGTGATGCCGGCTTCTTGGCAAATACGGACCGCGTCCGTCACTTCCTTTCGTACGGGATCAATCATGCCGGCCATGCCGATGAAGATCAGGTCCTGTTCGAGTGAGGCGGGAGAGAAGGTGGTTTCGGTTTCTTGAACGGGGCGGAAGGCGAGTCCAAGCACGCGGATTCCTTCACCGGCAATCTGGTTATGCGCATCAAGAAGTTCTGCCCGCCGGGCGTCATTGAGCGGCTCGATGCCCTTGGAGGTCAACCGGCGGGAGGAAAGTTGCAGGAGTCCGTCCACGGCGCCTTTGGTGAAGGCGATGCGTGTTCCCTGTTGGGACATCCAGTGGGCCAGGGTATTCAGGGCCGGGCCGGACGGAAAGGATTTCGGAAGGGCGTGGACGGTGGTCATC
>CAYXPO010000200.1:4504-7970 GCA_964466925.1 uncultured Nitrospirales bacterium | reverse complement strand
CGCGCACAACAGCCGAATCCCCGCCATCGAACGTTCAAACGCGCCCGGCATCTGCCGAATCTCATCATGCAACTCCCCGGGCGCCTCGATGGAGGTTCCCGCAAAATTTAGTCCCAGCCGGCCCAGCCGTTTCGGCGCAAGTTTCACCACCGCCTCCGCGCGGTCCTCCGTCAGCAACGTTGTGTTTGAGATGAAATGCGTTCGCGCTTTTCGGCTTCCATGCTCCAGAAGTTCCAGGAAATCCCGCCGCACGAACGGTTCCCCCCCCGTAAAGGTAATAAAACTCAGGCGCCCCGTTTGCTCAATCACCCGGTGCCATTCCTCCGTCGTCAACTCCCCGGCCTTCTGTTCCCCGGCAGGGGTCTGTTCCAGCCACTCAATGTACTGACACATCCGGCATCGCAGATTGCACCGCCGTGTCACCTCGAAATAGTAATGCCATGCCGGAAAGGAATACCCCCCCTTGAAATACCGGTGCGGCACCGCGCTATACACCTGCTGCACCGTTTCATACAACCGCGCCATGCTCAATCCAAAGGTACTCACTGTACTCCTTTTCATTCAGCCGCCAGAACCCGCCCCCCATCATTTCCATTCCACCCCCATTCTACACATACTCCCCCTTCCCGCTCCAAATACCGCCCTCATCCCTCCAAAGTGACTTTTTGTTGTTGGTCTGCTACACTACGGGGGCTTGGATTGCGTACTTCCCTGTTTTTTCCGCAACGTAAAACACCATTGGCCGGGGATAGGAATATGTTTAAGAATCTATTGCCGAGAGAAACGAATTTTTTCGATTACTTTGAGCAGCACTGCCGGCTGGGCATCGAAGCCAGCAAAGAACTCTTGGCCATGGTCTCCAATCCCGGAGACATGACGGAGCGCGCCGCCCGCATCAAGGAAATCGAGCGCGAAGCGGATTCCATCACCCACGTCTGCACCGACACCCTGCACAAAACCTTCATCACCCCCATTGACCGCGGCGAAATTCTTGGGCTGATGCAACGCCTGGACGATATCGTGGACTCCGTCGAGTCCATCGCGGCCCGCCTCGTGATGTATGACATCAAAGAGAGCCGGTCCGAGGCCGTGGCCCTGGTGGATGTGCTGGTGCGCGCCACCCATGAAATCATACAGGCGGTGACCGGCCTGCGAAACATGAGCAACCAGGACACCATCAAGCAGCATTGCATCATGCTGTTCGATTTGGAGAACCAGGGCGACCTCCTGATGCGCAACGCCTTGGCCGACCTGTTTAAGAATGAAAGCGACCCCATCAAGGTTATCAAGTGGAAAGAAATCCTCGAGCGTTTGGAAAAGGCCACGGACCGGTGCGAGTCCGTCGCCAATATCATTCAAGGCATCGTCATAGAGAATTCATAGACCCATGGACCCGATGTGGATTATAGTGTTCCTTACCGTGGGGGCGGCGCTTGTTTTTGATCTCATGAACGGATTCCTTGACGCCGCCAATTCCATCGCCACAATTGTATCCACCCGTGTGCTGTCCCCCCGAACGGCGGTGTTATGGGCGGCCTTTTTCAATTTTATTGCCATTTTCATCTTTCGCCCCGAAGTGGCCCACACCATTAAAAAGATCGTGCATATCGATCCCGCTGATCCCGCGTTTGTCTTTGTAGTGTTCGCCGCGTTAATAGGGGCCATTCTCTGGGACCTGCTTACTTGGTGGTGGGGCTTGCCCACCAGTTCCTCCCATGCCTTGATTGGCGGCTTGGTGGGGGCGGGCATGGCCCACAAGGGCGTGGGCGTGATCGAGTGGGGCCGTGTGTGGGCCACGGTCAAGTTCATCCCCTTGGCCCCCTTGATCGGCCTCGCAATTGGATTTTTCTTCATGACCATCGTGTTCTGGCTGTTTCGGCGCTGGCGTCCGTATAATGTGGACCGCGTGTTCCGGAAACTCCAATTCATGTCCGCGGCGCTGTATTCCATAGGCCATGGCGGGAATGACGCCCAAAAAACCATGGGGGTGATTGTGGCCTTGTTGATCGCGGCGGGGCTTCTCGCCCCTGATACGGAACTGTCGCTTACCCATGCCGGCACGGCCTGGATCATTGTATCCTGCAATCTGGCCATGGCGGTTGGAACGGCCTTTGGCGGCTGGCGGATAGTAAAAACCATGGGCATGCGCATCACCAAGCTGAAGCCGGTGGGCGGATTCTGCGCCGAGACGGCGGGCGCGGTCACCCTGTTCGTGGCCACGCACAGCGGCATCCCCGTTTCCACCACCCATACCATTACCGGCGCCATTGTCGGTGTGGGCGCGGTGAACAAACTCTCGGGCATCAAGTGGGGCATCGCCACCCGGATCGTCTGGGCGTGGATTTTCACCATCCCCTTTTCCGCCTTTATCGCCGCCCTGTGCTTTGATGCCATCAAGCTGTTCCATCCCGGGTTTTAACGGAGGCACCACGCCGTGCCCCCGGCCTATCCCTGTTTTCATGGAGAAAATTCCGGCGGATGGGTATATAGTGAGAAAGCCTCCGGGGTCTTGCCGTGTTCACCCAATCGGAATGTTGTACAATCATTGTGATTCGGCGGGTGTAACACCAAGTACCCTGGCGAAGTCTAACAAGACCGCTTCAAGCGGCGGATGCGGGTGATATTCCCCCGTATCGAATGGACTCTATGAAGAAAAGCCCTATAAAAAAGGCCTTGCGCTACAGACCGCGGGAGGAAGCGCCCCAACGCCTCCGCGCCGCGGAGCGCATTGCCCGCGCGCGCATGCAGCAGATTGAACGGGTGAATGCCGCCCTGGACTTGCGCGAACGTGCCATGGCCGCCTCCAGCGAGGGGATCACCATCAGCGACATCCGCCGCCCCGACAACCCCCTCATTTATGCCAACGAGGGGTTTCTCCGCCTGACCGGCTATTCCCGGGACGAGGTGATGAACCGCAATTGCCGTTTTTTGCAAGGCCCCGGCACATCCCCCGAGGCCATGTATGAAATCCGAAAAGCGCTTGATGAACGGCGGCCCTATACCGGTGAATTGCTCAATTACCGCAAAGACGGCACCCCTTTTTGGAACCGGCTCGCCCTTACTCCGCTCAAAGACGAGCGGGGCAATGTCACCCATTATGTCGGCATACAATCCGACATCACGGACCGGGTGCAGGCGGAAGAAGAATTGCGGAATGCCCTGGACGCCCTGGGCGACGTCAATCAGAAACTGTCGGAAACCAACCGGCGCCTGAAGCAAAGTCTGGGGGCCGCGGCAAAAATCCAACAGTCGCTGCTGCCCGACAGCATGCCGGTGTTCAAAGGACTCCGCTTTGCCTGGCGGCTGCATCCTTGCGAAGAACTCGCCGGCGACACGCTGAACGTGTTCCGGCTGGACGAGAACCACGCGGGGGTGTATCTCCTGGATGTCATGGGGCATGGCGTCGCGGCCGCCCTGTTGGCCGTGTCCGTCAGCCGCATGCTATCCCCCACCGCCCATTTTTCCT
>CAYXPO010000200.1:0-4494 GCA_964466925.1 uncultured Nitrospirales bacterium | reverse complement strand
CGCCGCCGAATACACCCTCACGCCACCCACCGAAGTCGCCAACCGGCTCAACGCCCACTTTCCCTGGGAACCGGAAACCGGGCAGTTTTTCACCCTGGTTTACGGCATTCTCGACGTGCGCGAAAACGCCTTCCACTACGTGTCCGCCGGCCACCCGCCCCTGATCCACATCACCGAAACCGGGGCGCACGAATTGCCGGCGAGCGAAGGATTGCCCATCGGCCTCAGCCACAAACCCTACCCGGAACAGTGCGTGATCCTGCAACCGGGCGAACGGCTCGTCATTTACTCCGATGGCGTTTCCGAATCCATGAACAGCCAGGGAGAACTCTTCGGCACCACACGGCTCCTCAACCTTTTAACGCAGCACCGCGCCCTCTCCCTGAACGACAGCCTGGACCATGTGTTTGACGCCTTGGCGGAATGGCACGGCGAACAACGATTCAATGATGACATTTCCATTGTGGCCCTCGGAAGAACCCCGGGGAATCCCGCATGAACCCGCGGTACGGACTCCTTGTTCCGCTCTACTGCGCGGCCCTCTTTTGGCTGTCTTCCCAGCCCCTGACCCTTCCCCCAACACCGCTCTTTCCGGGGGCCGACAAAGTGGTTCACATGATTCTCTATGCCGGATTGGCGGTCCTCGTCTTCCTGACTCTCCACCATTCCGGGCGAAACCATTCCCCCGCCGTTCAATACGGGATACCCATCATCTTTTGCCTGCTCTATGGCATTTCCGATGAAATTCACCAACTTTTCGTGCCCACCCGGTCTTTCGATCTTCTGGATATCCTGGCGGATACCCTCGGCGCCGCCCTGGCCCAAGGCGCCCTCTTAATTTTTCGGAACCACCATACCTAACCCGGATTTCTGCCCAACCATCCTTCCCCCCTGTCATGGCGAGTCCCCCACCACCTTCGGCAGCGATTCGCACAAGAACTCCCAGCCAAGTCCGGGAATGGCCGTGCCCGTGCCCCCGGAAAAGAAGGCGTATCGGATATGCCTTCTTACGGGGCTGAGTGGCACGGTCAATCCGACGAAGGGGAATTGGCCGTGGACGTTTTTGCAGGCATGAATCTTTCCCCGTTTTTACGGTATCATTATACGAACAACCATACGATGGCATGCACCCCATGAAAAAAACCCGGATACCCGCCAAAGAACCCGCGCCCCGCAACGGGGGGTGCGCGGGGATATTTTTCTTTTTGATCCTCGTGATGGGCTCGCTCTGGGGGGCCGGGCTGGGCGTGGCCGTCTGGATTCTGGAAGACGCCGAGCGGGTCATCACCGCGTTGGAACAGTTCCGGCCGGAAATCGGGAGCAAGGTTTATTCCGCCGATGGCGAACTGCTCGGCGAATTCTCCACGAAAAAATGCGAACTGATCTCCCTGCACGAAATACCCCTCCACCTGCAAAAAGCCTTCATCGCCACCGAGGACGACAAGTTTTTCGAGCATAAGGGCGTCCGCCCCGAAGCCATTCTCAATGCCGCCTTCTACACCCTCCAGCGGGGCCATAAGCGCGGCGGCAGCGGCATCACCCAGCAGCTCGCCCGGGGCGTGCCCGAACTCGGCGTGGGCAAAGAGGACACCATCCAGCGGAAAATCCGCGAGGCGATTGTCAGCCTGCAAATCGAACGCCGCTTTACCAAAGACGAGATTCTGGAGCTGTATCTCAACCAACTCTTCCTGGGGATCAGCGCTTACGGCGTCGAGGCGGCCGCGCGCCAGTATTTCGGAAAAAGCTGCCGCAACGTCACCCTCGGGGAAGCCGCCATGCTGGCCGGGCTCGCCCGCACCCCCAACAAGAATCAACCCTTCCGGTATTTCGACAATGCGTTTCAACGGCGGAACATTGTGCTCGGGCAGATGCTGGAGAACGGGTTTATCACCCAAGCGGAACATGACGCCGCCGTGGCGGAAGATCTTGCCGCGGAACTTCTCACGCCCGAAAAGAAGGCCCTGCTCGAACAAACCGGCCAGGGCATCTTTGCCGAAAACAAAGCGCCCTACTTCGTCGAGGAAATCCGCAGTTTTGTCTTGAGCAAATACGAGGTCGAGGAGGTGTTCGAGGACGGCCTCGAAATCCACACCACCCTCGACATGCGGCTGCAGCGCGCCGCCGAGGAAACGCTCTTTGCGGCGCTCGACGAGTTTGACGAAAAGAAGAAAAAAGCCCTGGAGAAAGCGGGCAAATTCGATGAATTCGTGCCGGTGGCCGGCGCGCTGGTCTGCATTGACAACCGCGCGCCCAACCAGGGATTTGTCCGGGCCATGGTGGGCGGGCGCGATTTCTCGCAGGAACAATACAACACGGCCACGCAGGCCCGGCGCCAGCCCGGTTCGAGCGTAAAACCGTTTGTGTGGGCGGCGGCCATCGCCAGCGGCTACACACCCTCCTCGGTCCTGGTGGATGAACCCTTCGTGCGCATGGACGGCGCGGGAAAACCCTGGAGCCCGCAAAACTTCGGCGGCACATACCATGGCCCCATCTCGTTGCGGCAGGCCCTCGAACAGTCCGTCAACATCATTTCCGTGAAACTGGTGGATCAACTCGGGGTGCCGTTGGTGCGCTCCTACCTGCAACGGTGCGGAATCACCACCCCCATTGACGATACTGTGGGGCTCACCCTCGGGCTCGGCAGCGCCGAAGTCACCGTACTCGACCAATGCGTGGCGTATTCCTGCTTCGCCAACGGCGGGGTGCGCAATGATCCCGTCATACTCACCGACATCCGCAACCGTGACGGCCTCCCCCGCTATGATTACAATGCGTTCGTCAAACGCGAACAAGCCCTCGACTCCCGCGTCGCCTATGTCGTCCTGCATATGCTGGAAGGTGTCTGCGAACCGGACGCCAAACGCGGCTATTACCCCACCGGCCACCGCACCAAGGCCCTCGGGCGGCCCCGCGCCGGGAAAACCGGCACCACCAATCAAAGCCGCAACGTCTGGTTTTGCGGCTGCACCCCCGACTACACGTGCGTGGTGTGGATCGGTTACCGCGACAACCGCTCCCTCGGCCAAGGCCGGGAATTCACGGGCGGAACCTTGGCCGCGCCCATCTGGACCAAATTCATGACCCTCGCCGAAGAAGGCCTCCCTGTTCGCGATTTCGACGTGCCCTCCGGCATCACCTTCTACAACATTGAACGCCTCACCGGGGTGGCCGGCGGAGATTATACCGAAGCCTACATCACCGGCACTGCGCCTCCCGCCCAATGGAATCCCCCCGTGGCCAACGCCGCCCCTCCGTTGGACATCAGTGTCCCCGACGAATGGTAAGGCGCCTCATCTCGCACCCCGCCGCGCTATAATCACAGGCGGCAAATTTCCCGGCACCCGTCCCCTCATGCCTGCCGCCCACTCCGTCGCCCGCCTGTTTTGCGGCCTCCCCTCCGGGGTTCCCCATGCGCGAAAGCGGCGGTTTGATATATATGACGTATCCGCTTCGCAAATTCCTTAACTTACACCGGGTTGAGGACAGCCATCACAACGACCATGCCCCTTTATTCCCATTCCAGATGTATCGTCTGACGGCCTGTTGCGCCATTATTCGCATGGATGATACGCGATGTTTCAGAATCAAACGCATTTTCCTCGCCGTTGATTACAAGCCGTTTCACCGAGAGGCTCCGCGGCACAAAGATAATGGTGGGCGCGGCGGTGTTGATGGGATCATAGGCCAAATCGAATGTTTTTTCCTGAACCCCGAAGACAGGATGTGTACCCGCGATACGTTGCGGATAGACCCGGATCAAGCAATCGAGTATGGGACTGGGATTCCCATTTTCGCCGAGTATGCCAAAACTTTCATGGGGGCACTTGTCGTAGGAATAATAGGTCCATCCGGTGGCGTACCGGTCGGCAAGGGCACAAAAATCGCGCAGGTATTCCTGAAATCCTCGCGTGGTGGGCGCGATTCCAAATTCCGTCACCAGCATGGGCGTGCCCAATCGTTCCGCCTCCCGCACCCGCACCCGAAACGCATGGGGCATCAGCCACCGGTTAAACCATCCATAGGGCCGCCCCTCATGGCACAAGGGATCATAATAATGCACGGCATATACGGAATCGGCCTCCGGCGCAAAGGCCAGGCCGCTGCGCATTCCGGAGCTGGTGTAAATGACCGGTTCAAAACAAAGCGGGATTCGGAATGTATTCCGTTGCCGCATGGCTTGGATTTTTTCATACAAGCCGGTGAGCGCCTTTCGCTCAAAGCCCAATCCCATCCAGGGAAACGGTTCGTTCATGATTTCCAGACCGATCACGTTTTTCTGGTTGTCCAAACACCGCAACACGTGTTCCACCATGTTCACATAGCGTTCTTGCAGCGCCTCGCTCCGCCAGAAATGGTCATACGCATGAAGCACGGCGGGATCGAGATAATTGAGGTTCCAGGGGGTTGCGGGCGTAAATTCATGCCCTTCCGTGTCCACCGTCCATTCCGGAAAGCCATTTCCGGTAAACTTTCGGCAATACAGGTCCTGATGAA
>CAYXPO010000199.1:239-7981 GCA_964466925.1 uncultured Nitrospirales bacterium | reverse complement strand
GAGACCAGCGCGTTTCATGAAGACTGTTATGCCATGCGGCAGATTTATAACGCGGACGGCTTCGGCACACTGGTGTATTCGGAAGGGGAATATTACCATCACCTGCCGGAACCGCTGGATTCCTACAAGCGCTGGCGGGACGGCTGCCCGCCCCTGTGGTACCCCACGCACTCCACCGCCTATTACGTGGCCGTTTCCGGCGGCAGTTTCACGGAAGTCTCCTGCCTGGGCATGAAAAGCGAATACAAACACCTGCAGCCGGAGAACAATCAGTACGGAAACGCCTTCGGCACTGAAATTGCCATGATGCGCACCAGCGAAGGCGGCATTGCCCGCATGCTGATGAGCAAAGATATTTCCGGACATGGCGGCGAGATCGGACGTGTGCGCGGGCGCAAAGGCTCCATGATCGGGATGGCCTACGAAGGCCGGGGCGACATCTCCAAGGTTGATTTGGCCCGGCCACCGCTCCCGCCCGGCGTAGACCCCGGCGGACATGGCGGCTCGCACGGCTACCTCTGCGACGAGTTCGTCACCTCGATCCTCCAGCAGCGCACCCCGCTCGTCAACATCGCCTGGGCCCTCAACATGACCGTCTGCGGCGTTGTCGCCCACACCTCCGCGTTGAAGGACGGGGAAAAACTCAAAATCCCACAGTATTCAATGTGAACGCAGCGTAGAATTCTGACTTGAAGTACTATAGGCCGGGCAGCGAACAAACGCGTGTAAAATAGGAATTCGGCAGTGTTTTGCAGAGGCGTGGTTGACGCATGCCGCCCGTAAGGCCTATTATGGCGCTGGTAATTCGCTGACAACGCAACCTAGAGGGCTAGGCATGCTGGCAAGGGTGAGTTCGTGTGCGGTGCTGGGCATTGACGCGTTCCCATTATCGGTGGAAGTGGACAATGTGCCCGGCTTGAATAAGATTCGTATGGCGGGGCTGCCGGATGCGGCGGTGAAGGAAAGCCAGGACCGGGTGTTCACGGCGATCCGCAATTCGGGGTTCCATTTTCCGCAGGGGCATGTGGTGATAAGTCTGGCGCCGGGGGATATGCGGAAGGAGGGGAGCGCGTTTGATTTGCCGATTGCGGTGGCGACGCTGGGGGCGACCCGGCAGTTGTCGAGCCTGCGGATTTCGGATTATGCCCTGGTGGGGGAATTGGCCTTGGATGGTTCGATCCGTCCGGTACCGGGGGCGCTGGCCATGGCCATCTGTGCAAAGGCCTCCAATCTGCGGGGCCTGATTCTTCCATGGCAGAACGCGGAGGAGGCGGGGGTGGTGCAGGGGCTGGAGGTGGTGGGGGTGAACACGCTAAATGAGGTGGTGGCGTTTCTCAAGGGGGAGGTGGAAATTCCCGCGCACAAAACGGACGTGGCGGAGTTGTTCTCCAAGGCGCGGGTGAATGTGCCGGATTTCAGTGAGGTAAAGGGCCAGGCCCATGTGAAGCGCGCGCTTACAGTGGCGGCGGCGGGGGGGCACAATATCCTGATGGTCGGTCCCCCTGGCACGGGGAAAACGATGCTGGCCATGCGGCTGCCGGGGATTCTGCCCGATATGACCTTCGAGGAGGCATTGGAAACCACGCGGATTTACAGCGTGGCCCCGATGATTCGGAGCCGGGACTCGTTGATTGTGCGGCGTCCGTTCCGGAGTCCGCACCACACCTCGACGACGGTATCCATCGCGGGGGGCGGACAGGGCCAGTCGGCGAATCCGGGCGAGGTCAGCCTGGCGCATAATGGCGTGCTCTTTCTGGATGAACTCCCGGAATTCAACCGGGCCGCGCTCGAGGTGTTGCGCCAGCCTCTCGAGGAGGGGATGGTGCATATCCGGCGCGCGAACTATTCCGTCACCTTTCCCAGCCGCTTCATGCTGGTCGTGGCGATGAATCCCTGCCCCTGCGGGTGCCGGACCGATCCCCGCCGGAATTGCCGGTGCAGCAGCGGCGATATCCAGCGCTACATGGCCAAGATATCCGGACCGCTCCTGGACCGCATTGATATCCATGTGGATGTGCCATCGTTGTCTTTTGAGCAATTGACCGACCATCGGCCCAGCGGCCCGACGAGTTTGGAAGTGCGCGCACAGGTGCAATCCGCGCGGGACCGGCAGCGCGCCCGTTATGGCAGCCGCACGGCCTGCAATGCCCACCTGGACACCAAGGCCCTGCGTCAACATTGCGTGATGACCGCTGGGGCGAAACAGATTCTTGAAAATGCCCTTGAACGCATGGGCTTGAGTGCCCGCGCCTACGATAAAGTCCTCCGTGTTGCCCGTACCCTCGCCGACCTCGACCAGCAGGACACCCTCAGCGAAACACATCTCGGCGAAGCCGTTCAATACCGATCATTGGATCAATCTTTATTTTAAATCTGGAACTCAGTCAGCATGACACCGGAGGTGACATCCGGTAGTATGAAAATGGGGTTGCGTTCGTTGTATGTTTTTCCACAACAGCGCCGTGGACAGAGTTCGTTTTTCAGTGGAGCTTGAAGCCCGCAACTCAGTCTGAACCGAACGCCGTTGCGTACCCGATAGTGTGGCCCCGGTTTTCCGGTGAGCACGCATGGCAGTGTGGATTTTCTTAAGGTGTTCTCCCGGCGCCATCAACCCAGGAGGAGCACAATGGAGAAGGACATGCTGGTGATACATGAGTGTTGTGCGGGGCTAGACGTGCACAAGAAGACGATACAAGCATGTGTTCGTCGGATGCGTCTGCACGGGAAGGTGGACAAGGACGTGGCCCAGTTTGGGACGATGACCCGCGATATTCTGAACTTAGGCGACTGGATGCGCAGCCACGGAGTCACGCACGTGGCGATGGAGTCAACCGGTGTATTGTGGAAGCCCATCTGGAATCTGCTCGAGAGCCAGTTTGCATTGATGGTCTGCAATGCCCAGCACGTTAAACAGGTGCCTGGCCGCAAGACGGATATTCAAGATTGCGAGTGGTTGGCGCAATTGTTGCAGTATGGACTTTTGCGAGCCAGCTTTGTCCCTTCACGCCCCTTGCGCGACCTGCGTGATCTGACGCGGTTGCGGGCTCAGTTTACGGCGGATCGGACGCGTGTGTGCAATCGCATTGAGAAGGTGCTTGAAGATGCAAACATCAAGCTGGGGGCAGTGGTCTCGGACCTGTTTGGTGTTTCAGGGCGTGATATGCTGGAGTCGATTATACGGGGAGATGCAGACGTTATTTCCTTGGCAGAATTGGCCCGGCGGCGACTGCGCGCAAAGATCCCGCAATTGCGCGAGGCGCTGCACGGCCATATTACCGAACATCACCGTTTCCTGCTCAAGACTCTTTATGCCGAACTCAAAAGCTTGGAGGGGGGCATGAGGGAATTAAGTGACCGGATTGTGTCGGCCATGGAGACAATGCCGCCTTTTGATGCGGGTGATGGGCCAAGAGACATATTGGACGGCGAATCCTCGCAAGAAGACTCCTCCGATATAATAGACCCACAGACGGGGGAATGTGCCACCAAGCCACCTCCTGCACCCCTATCGTTTCCCAATGCAGCCATTTTGCTGGATGAGATTCCCGGCATCGAGCAGACCTCCGCTCAGAACATCCTGGCTGAACTCGGCACGGATATGGCCCAGTTCCCCTCCGCTGACCACGCGGCGTCATGGGCCGGGATCTGTTCGGGCAACAATGAGAGTGCGGGTAAACGCAAGAGCGGCAAGACGACCAAGGGTAACCGATGGCTTCGGCGTGCTTTGACTCAATCGGCTTGGGCCGCTTCGCACAAGAAGGGTTCTTACTTTTCCGCTCTTTACCATAGACTGGCAGGACGTAGAGGAAAGAAGCGCGCGATTATCGCCGTCGCCCACGCGATTCTGACGGTTATCTACCATATGCTCAAGACGCATACCCACTACTATGAGCTTGGCTCTGGCTACTTTGACCATCTACATCCAAAGGCAACCGTTGGTTACCATACACGCCGTTTAGAGCAAATGGGCTATGAAGTCATCCTTCAACCTAAGTTTGCTGCTTGACGGGTAAATTTTCATGGCAGGAAAAGAAGTTACATGTAAATCTGGAACTCACGAACTCCGGAAAAATTCCTGAGTTCCTGATTTCCAGATTTCTATTTCCGGGGCAATTGCATGACATACTCACCAAAATTCTCTTCCACAGCGCTCCAGGTTTGGCCGGGGACGCCCACGAGGTTCCACACCCAGAACAGGTCGCCGTGGTAGCCGATAGCGTAGGCCTGTTCGAGCATTTCTCGGAGCATGGTGCGGGCCTGATCGGGCGTTTTATCCTTAAAAACGCCGTATTCACCCACGATAGCCGGCTTGCTGACCAACTCGCGTTCATGCCTATCCGGGCGTACCTTGGAGGTGCCGTCCCAAGGGTAGATGTGTACATCAATGAAATCAAGCAGGCTGTTGGGCCCGCCGAGCGCGGAGGGACGCGGTGGCACACGGGGGTCCTTGTCATCGGGCATTAAACCATTAACGGGTGTTCGTCCGGAGGCGTCCGAGGTCCACATGCCCGCCGTAACCAACGCTTCGGGGTCAACCCCTTTAATGGCGTTGGTCAGTTGATTCGCCCAATGCACGATGCCTTCATCGTAGCAGGCCTGGCGCCGGTCTTTCGCCGTCATATCGTATTGTTTGCCATTTGCCGTTTGCGCCGCGCCTGCTCCGGGCGAGAAGGGACCGTCCGTATAATTGACAAATACTTCATTGGCCAGCGACCACCCGAGCACGGTGTTGAGCAAGCCGGGGTCCGATGCCTTAATGTAACGAATGAAATCCGCAATAGCAGCGTGTTTGGCGGCGATGGGGCCTTGTGCGAGATATTGCCGGTTGTATCCACCCACGTCCGGATTGGCCTCATGGGCAGGGTCCACCATGAGCGCGTCGTAATACGCATTGTGCGGTGTTTCATCCAATATCGGAATGACATATATTTGATAACGGGCCGCCAGACGCAGGAAGTCCACCACATTTTCCATATAGGCGCCATCCAGGCCCCGGCTCTTTTTATTTCCGGTGAATCCGGTTTCGCCTTGCCTTCCCCAAATCCATACCCGGATCACATTCGCGCCGATGCGATGCATTTCCGCGAGGATTTTCTCCATGACATCGTGCCGGTAGACCCCAACATTAAATGTGGCATGCCAGTGCTTGGCGAGCACGGTGTGGTTGAATCCGCGCGGGACAAAACGTTCTCCCGTGGCTTTGACGAAAAACCCGTTCGTGTCCACCGCAAGGCGCGGCAATGGTTTTATGGGTGTGCGGCGCACAGGTTGTGGCTGTGCCGGTTCAACATGGTTTTCCGTCTGGACTCCGCACACATTTACATTGTCGAAGGCCGTCACGTTCCCGAAGCATGCCAATGCGATTTCACCCTGGGCATAGCTGCCTTCTTCCGCTTCAAAAAGGCGTTCCTCATTGATAAAGGCGGTGAATACTTTTCCCTGCACGGACAGTTTGAGCCGGACGGTTGTTTCACGGGGGCGAAACCTTGTGGCCGCCGAGCCGAGCGTCGTTCCGTCCGCGCGGCGCAATTCCGCCTGGCCGTTGGCGCGGATGAAAAATTGGTACCCGTCATGCCATGCGCCATTCGCCACGGGATTCGTGGCGCGGACCAACACACCGGCCCAGGCCGTCTCCGCATCCGAAAACACATCCGCGATACAGAGGTCGGTTTCAAACGTGACATCACTGAAAATAAGCCCCGGGCGCCCGGCGAGCCCTCCGCGCTTTTTCGTGCTTGTGCAGAATAGTGCGTCTTCTTCGCCCCGCCATTCGCCGGACTGTGCCACCCAACCCTGTGCCGCGTCATTGTAAAAATCCCAAGAGGTTTCCGTAAGGGCGGCGCCCAGGGAACATAAACCCGCAAAGACCACTGCCAGCATGCTTGCTACTCCCGCTGTAAAAACGCACAAAAAAGATGCAACGAAAACACCATGTGAAGTGTACGTATTTTTCCCGGCCAGGAAAAGTCGTGTGGTAATGAAACCAAACTATGGATGACGAACGCACTTATATTATGAAAGAAGGGCGGCCCACGCCGCCCTACCCTTTGCATGCTTCCATCGCCGTGTTTGAAACGGAGGCCTACCGGCGCTGCACCATCAGGTCCAAATCCTCGAGCAAGGATTGGAGGTCTTCTTCATGTTCGACTTCGTCATTCAGAATCTGGAGGGCCAACTCGTAGGTGATGGGGTCCGCGTCGCGGGTTGTTTTGGCCAGTTCCTGATACACTCCGATGGCGCATTGTTCGCCCTTGATGTTTTGTTCCAGCAATACGCGCACATACGGATCCTCCGGCGCATCGTACCCGCAGTTGGTGTAGTTGTACCAGTCCTGCGGCGTTAACACCGGGGTTCCGCCCAGTTGGATAATCCGGTTGGACACCAAATCGGCGTGGCGCAGCTCGTCCGTTGCGTGTTGCAGCAGTTCCGCCATCACCCCGTCTTTCATGGGGCCTTTGGCGAGCTTGGCGCCCAGCCAGTATTGATAGTAGGCCAGCCATTCATCGGCGAACGCGCGGTTCAATAGGTTGATAAGCACCTCCACATCCATGCCAACGATTGAACGTCCTTTGGTTCCCATAGTGCTTCCTCCTTCTGCGGTTGTCTTTCCGGCAATTCTATCCCAACGAAGTTCGTGGTCTAAAAAGTCCGCCTTTCAGGCCGGGCGCGCAAGGATTGCATGCCGCAGCCTGTTTTCTGGTTATACCATGATATCGGGGCAAAGTAAAAGCGTCCACCATGTTCCCGTCTTCATCAATGGCCTTCAACGCACCCCTTCTTTCCGCGCATTCACCAGCCTGAAATGCGCAACACGGGCTTCATTTTCTTTATAGTATGAGACTTGCAGGCCGTGTTCCAAAATGGAACCATTTGTGCCGGATAGACACGTGCCTGCCACTCTAACGGCAACAATCATGACAGTTGAATGCACCTATATACCGAAACACAGAGGCAACACCTTGGGGAAGGAAGACAATGCATCAGGCTAAGGATGCAGAAATCGTGTTTCGGTGCCTGGAAGGTGATACCGAGGCGTTCGGCATCCTGGTTCAGCGTTATCAATCCGCGGTCTATGCCACGGCGTATTATTACGCCGGACGGTATGGCGCGGCGGAAGACATCGCCCAAGAGGCTTTTTGGGCGGCTTACCGCAGTTTGCCCCACTTGAAAGATGCTGAAAAATTCGGGGCTTGGCTGAAGGAAATCACCACGCGGACCGCGGCAAACTGGCTGCGGCGCAATGCGCCGCGCCTGCGCAACGAGACCCCCTTGCCGCAGCGCCGCACGATATCCATCGAAGACGCCCGCCAGGAACCGAAATACGCATTGGATCGCGGAGAACGGAATGCGCGGATACAATCCGCCATTGAATCGCTCCCGGAGCGGTACCGTTTGCCGGTGATTCTACGGTATTTGCAGGAAATGACGTATGAGGAAATCAGCCGGTTCACCGGGGAATCGCGCGATGAAATTCGCGGGATTCTGCAACGGGCGGGCCGGCGGTTGCGGGAAATGCTGGCGGAATTGGATGACATGGAGGAAGATGCGCAGTGGCATCGTGCGCGCAAATAGAGAGCCTGATACAGGCGTACATTGATGGCGAACTGGGCGCGTCGGAAACGGCGATCCTGGAACAGCACCTCAGTGAATGCCGGGGCTGCACCGCCGTGTATAAGCGCCAGAAATCCACGGCGGCCCTGCTTTTCGAGAACTTCGCCGAACACCGGCTGGACCATGACCTT
>CAYXPO010000199.1:0-229 GCA_964466925.1 uncultured Nitrospirales bacterium | reverse complement strand
TGGCGCACTTGCCGGAAATGGAACCCAACCACTGGCGCGCTTCGCATGACGTGACCCTGCGCATCAAACAACAACGGGAACCCATCTTCTCAATTCGCTTCTTCGTCCCCATCATGGCCATGTCCGTGCTGCTGGTGCTGGGCATCCTGCTGGCGCTGTCCTGGCCCCCGGAAAACAACACCGAGGCGCGCGCCGTGGGCATGGTGACCCATGAGGAGGGCAAAATCCT
>CAYXPO010000198.1:0-8015 GCA_964466925.1 uncultured Nitrospirales bacterium | reverse complement strand
AATATTGGGCCTTATATTCATGTTATCCCAAACAAGGCGGGTATGAATTGCGGCCCGGCGCGCAAGGCGCCGCTTGGAGCCTGGACGGCCAAACGTGGCAACGCGCCTCGGAATCCGTCCCCATCCTGTCCATTGAAGGCGCCGCCGCATGGGAAAAAGACTGCATCTACGCCCCTTGGTTGGTGGAACACGACGGAAAATTCTGGAATTTCTACAATGCGGCCCAGGGAAATGTGGAACAAACCGGCATTGTCAACAGCACCGACCTCCTTCACTGGACCCGTTACCCGGGCAACCCCATCCTTAAGAACGGCGGTCCCGGCAGTTACGACGAACAATTCTGTTCCGACGGCAAAGTCCTGCGCGACGGCGATCACTGGATCATGTTCTACTTCGGCGTGGGCCGGGGCGGCGCACACATTATGGCGGCCTGTTCCCGCGACTTGTATCACTGGACCAGCCACCCCGTTCCACTCTATAAAGCCGGTGGGAATCCCAGCGGATTGGACAAGCGGTACGCGCACAAAATCTCGCTGGCGTACACCCCGGAAAATGATACATTCCATATGTTTTACTGCGCAGTCGGAGGCAAGGGCCGCGGCATCGGACTGATTACCAGCAAACCACTTCCATGAAGGAGCTTACCCATGGCGGACAAAATCAGGTGGGGGATTATCGGATGCGGAAACATCGCGCATAAATTCGCCGAAGGACTGCGCGCGCTCGAGGACGCGGAACTCCTGGCGGTGGGTTCACGAACCCAAGAGAACGCCGAGGCCTTTGGCGCGGCATTCAATGTGCCCCTCCGGTATGGCTCGTATGAAGCCCTGGCGAACGACCCGGACCTCGATGCGGTGTATATCGGCACCCCCCATCCCATGCACAAACCCAACAGCATTCTGTGCCTGAGAGCGGGCAAAGCCGTCCTCTGTGAAAAGCCCTTCACCGTCAACCGCGCCGAAGCCGAAGAAGTCATCCGCGTGGCGCGTGAGGAAAAACGCTTTCTCATGGAAGCCATGTGGACCCGCTTCCTGCCCATAATCCGCCAGGTGCGTGAATGGCTAACGGAAGGACGCATCGGCGAACCCCGCATGATCCAGGCCGACTTTGGATTCCGGGCCGGGTACGATGAGGAGAGCCGCTTGTTCAACCCCCGTTTCGCCGGCGGCAGCCTGCTCGATGTCGGGGTGTATTGTGTTTCCATGGCCTCCATGGTCTTTGGCGCGCCTCCCCGTGAAATCTCCGGGCTGGCGCACCTCGGCCCCACCGGCGTGGATGAACAGGCCGCATGGGTCCTGGGCTATTCCGGCGGACGGCTCGCGGTGCTCTCCTCGGCCGTCCGAACCAACTCACCCCATGAGGTGACCCTTCTGGGCACGGAAGGCATGATTCGCGTCCATCCCATGTTCTGGTGTGGAACCCGCGCCACCCTCACCGTTCAAGAACACCCCCCCATTGACGTGGAACTCCCCCTCCAGGGAAACGGATACAATTATGAGGCCGCGGCGGTGGGGCAATGCCTCCGGGAAGGAGCACTTGAATGCGAAACCATGCCGCTCTCCGAAACCCTTGAAATCATGGACACCATGGACCGCCTCCGGGCCCAGTGGGGCCTGAAATATCCCATGGAATAATCTTGTGCTTATAAAGGATACCCCTATCATGAAATATGGACATGTGCCGGGAATTGAAAAAAACATCTCCAAACTGGTGCAAGGCGCCATCATGTTATCGGTGGAAACCGAGGCGGAAAACATGGCGTTGCTCGATGCCGCCTTCGACGCAGGCTGCACCACCTTCGACACCGCCCACGTCTATGGCGGCGGTGATTGCGACCGCATCCTGGGCCGATGGATACATCAGCGCGGCCTTCGGGACCGGGTGGTGATTCTTGGAAAGGGCGCCCATCACAACGCCGACCGCAAACGGGTAACCCCCTATGACATCACGGCCGACATTTTCGACATCCTGGCCCGCATGAAAACGGACTACATCGATCTCTTCCTGCTGCACCGCGACGATCCCGGCGTCCCCGTGGGGCCTGTCATGGACGTTCTTAACGAACATAAAGCGGCGGGCCGCATCCATGCCTTCGGCGCCTCCAATTGGACCGTGAACCGCATTCTTGAAGCGAACGCCTACGCCGAAGCCCATCATCTCACCCCCTTTGCCGTCAGCAGCCCCCATTTCAGCCTCGCCGAACAAATCGAAGCCCCCTGGGACGATTGCATCACCATTACCGGGACGGCCAATCAAGACCAGCGCGCCTGGTACGAACGCGAACAATTCCCGCTCTTCAGTTGGTCCACTCTGGCGGGCGGATGGTTTTCCGGCCGCCTCACCCGCCAAAACCAGGCAGAACACGCCGAAACGCTCTATATGCGGTGCTACGGATGCGAAGCCAACTGGCAACGCCTGGAAAGAGCCTCCGGCCTGGCCCGGAAACGGGGCTGTTCTCTGCCCCAAGTGGCCTTGGCCTATGTGCTCAACCAACCCTACAACATCTTTCCCCTTGTGGCCGCCTATACCCCCAATGAATTCAACGAATTGACCGACGCATTGGCTATTTCACTCACCCCGCAGGAAATGGACTGGCTGGACTTGCGCACAGACCACCTTGCCCAACGCTAAGAAGGAGAAAACACCATGACCTCCTGGAAACGCCCTTTGCTCTCGATACTTGCATTGTTTCTGTTGCTGCTGGCGCTCCAACGATTATTTTACTCCGGAAATTCCCATCTGATGGAGGGGTTGCCCGCACCGCCCTTCCAACTCACCGCCCTCGATGGCCGACCCATTGACCTCGCCCAACAACTCGGTAAAAACGTAATCCTCCTTGATTTCTGGGCGACTTGGTGCCCGCCCTGCCGTGAAGGCCTGCCGGTGATAGACCGTCTGGCGAAAGAATTCCAAAACCAAGGGGCCGCCGTGTATGGGGTGAATGCCGAATCTCCGGACCTCGCGAAAGAATTCCTGAAAAAACAAGGCCTGACTCTTACCGTGCTTTCGGACCCCTCAAAAAAGGTCTTTGACCTGTACAACGTCAGAGGCATCCCCCAGACCGTCCTTATCGGAAAAGACGGGGTCATCCGGAATGTGCATGTGGGGCTTTCCTTCAACTTCGAAAACTCGCTCCGCCAAGCACTCCAAGCCGCCCTGAAAGAAAATTAACGGTGATGGACGGAGGCTACGGGTGCAACGCCTTGTCAACATTCCGCCCCAGGGGCGCGTTGCCTTGGCAGCATCCTGAACGGGTTGAGCCTCAAGCCGCGCCCATGGCACTATATCCACGTGAATACATGCCGAAAAGGCTGTTACGAGGACGCTGTGAATGAGAATTAAATGTTGCATCTTTGTATGTGTTGTGGGTTTGGGAATCTATGGGGGGCTTTCTCTCGAATATAGCGAGGCCCAAACCGTGCCCGGCGACCCCAGGCAAATGCTGCCCAGCCCCGTGGTGCCCCCGCAGGACATAACCCTATACGATGCGACGGAACAACAACAGCAAAATGTTCAATCACCCTCTCCAACGGCCGAATTCAAGCCTTTTCCCGGGATGCCCGCACCGGCGCCCGCGCCCAAATGGCGGCCGGCAAAGCCCTTGGGAAGACAATCCGTCTATGATTCCATTTTCCAGGCCATCGCCGCCGGCGATGTGTATGCGTGCATAGATTTCCTCCGGAACGGTGCGGACCTTCATGCCCGCAATCAAGACGGCCTGGACCCTCTTCTGATGGCCGCCCAACAAGGCCGCGCCCATATCGTGGAAGCCTTGCTGCAGGCGGGGGCGGACCCCGTGACCCGGGCGCCGGGGGGAAGCACGGCCATGCATCTCGCGGCGGCCGCGAACCGGATATACACCCTCATGGAGCTTCACGCCCGCGGATTAAATTCCGAACTTCGCGACGATAACCGGTATACACCGGCGCATGTGGCGGCGGAAAAGGGAAACACCGGCACCCTGCGCATGCTGTTCGCGATTCAGGCGCTCTTGAATGTCAACGCGGATGCAAATTCCTTCAGTTTCCCCGCCATTATGGCCGGACGCGCCAAACAATGGGAGGCGGTCAAACTGTTGCGCGCCATGAACACCGGCTATGGCCTGAGCCAAGCCATAGGCTTTGGCGAAATAGATTTCATCAAGGAACTGCTGGCGGCGCAACCCGCCCTGCTGGAAACTAAAAACCTGGCCGGTACCACCCCGTTAATGATGGCCACCAGCGCTCAAAACCTGGAATTGATGCGATTTTTCCTCGATGCCGGCGCAAATCCGCTTGAGGAAAACAACGACGGAACAACCCCCATCATGATTGCGGCGGCGCACGATTTCCGCGAGGGCATCGATCTGTTGCTGGCCCGCGGCGCGAATATTAACTTCACGCAGGAAGGGTTTTCCGGTGACACCGTCTTGCATCAGGCCGCGCGCCAGGCGCCGCTGGACATGCTGGAATTTCTTATTTCCCGCGGCGCGAAAATTGACGCCATCAATCGAGGCGGCATGACCCCCTTGCACGCAGCGGTGGAATCCAACCGTTTGGATGCCGTTACACTGCTGTTGAGCAAAGGGGCGGGCATCGAAAACAAAAATCAGGACGCATTGTCGCCGTTGCACCTGGCGGTGGAAAAGGGTTTCCAAAAAATCGTTGTTTTTCTGCTCGAACAGGGCGCGGATATTAAAACCAAAGACCGGCGCCGCTTCACACCCGTTCATACCGCGGTCATGAAAGGTGACGCCTCCATGCTGCGGCTGCTAATCGGCAAGAAGGCCGATATCACCCTCAAGGACAAGGAGGGGCGCACCCCGCTGCATTTGGCCGCCGAAAGCGGAACCGTGGAGTGCGCACAGGAATTGCTTGACGCAGGGGCGGATATGGAGGCCTTGGACCGGGAAAAGCGCACCCCGCTGTTTTCCGCCATCACCGCCAATCGGCAGGAAATGTTTGACTTTTTACTGGCCAAAGGCGCCAACATCCACGTCCGCGACACCGATGATCGTTCGCCGTTTCTAACGGCCATCGAACAAGAACATCCCTCCATGGCCAAAACATTGGCGGAACGGGGCGCCGACGTTAAACTACTGGACCGTTTTGGCCGCTCCGCATTGTTTGCCGCCGCGGAAAATGACACCTCCGAAATGGCCCAATGGCTGATTTCGCTCAATCTGGACGTCAACCGGAAAGACGCCGCCAATTGGACCCCCTTGCATGCCGCCGCGGAACGCGGCTGTGTGGAAACCCTCGAATTGCTGGTGAACAAGGGCGCGGCGGTCAACGCCCAGGATAATCAAGGCCGTACCCCGCTGCATGTGGCGTCGCGTCGCGGCCATATCATGATTGTGAAGGCATTGACCAGCTTGGGCGCCAATGTGTCCATCCCCGACAACGAGGGGCAATTGCCCCTGCATGTTTCCGCCGCGGCGGGGCATTGGGGCCCGGTCCAACTCTTTATCCTGCGCGGGCTGGACATCAACACCCCTGATGGCAAGGGAAACACCCCGTTGCATGCCGCCGCGCAAAACGGGCATCTGCGCACGGTCCGGCTGCTGGTGGGAAAACGCGCGGACATTTGCGCCAAAAACAAAGCCGGGCAAACGCCATTGGCGCTTGTGCAAGAACAAGTCACCCACCGCCCCCCTGCGGTGGGTCTCACCCCCCTGCAATTATCCATGCGTACCGGGCAGGATCGCACGTATGTATTCCTGCGCGCCATAATCTACCAGGATTTGGCCGATGCCGCGCGGTTCGGCGACATCGAACGCGTGGAAGCCCTCCTGACCCTCAATCCCGAATACGTCAACGGAATGCTGTTCGGCCGGACCCCCTTGCATGTGGCCGCCTACGAAGGGCAAATCCCCATGGTGAGCTGCCTGCTCAAACACGGCGCGGACTGCAATGCCCTCAGTGAAACCACCGAAGGATTCACCCCCTTGCACGAAGCCGCCCAACGCGGGCATCTCGAAATTATCAACCTGTTGTTATCATACGGCGCGGATAAAAATTGCACGAGCTTTGACGGACGCACGCCGGCGGAAATCGCCCAGGATTCCGGCCAAGCCCAGGCCGCCTCAATGCTCACAACCTCCTCAAAACGCTAATCCCGATTTCTCACCACACAGGGGCCCACATTTTTAGCCGTCAGACCCGCCGGCCTCGTCCGGCGGGTCTGACGCACAAATAGCCCGGTTTATGAGAAACTTGGATTAGAATCCGACTTTGGGTTTGCCCACTTGCTTCAGGATTTCCTTCTCGTTAATCCATTCCACAATGTTAGTTTCGACGCCGGTCAGTTTCATGGTGAGCTTGTAGTAATTCACGGTGCCTTGTTTCACGTATTTCTTATCGCCGGTGATAAATCCGTGCAGCATGTATTCCGCGCCGATGACCTTGCCCGCCTTGGCGGCCGTATCGGGATTGACTATGCCCAGCGAGGGATCCGCCAAGCCCATTTCCTTCAAGGCATCCTGGAGTTTTTCACGGTCGGCGAAACGGAACTTTCCGGAACGCAGCAGCCGGGTTTGGATGGTGTTGTTCAACGATTCCAAATCAATGTGTTCCGCCGTGTTGTTTTTGATGGGCAGCACCATGATTACGGGGCGGCGCTGATTTGTCACTTCCGTGATCGGCGGGAAGGTCAGCAGATCGTCCACCATGGCCTCCGCCATTTGCTGCATGTCGGTCCAGCTTGTGGTATTGTCAATGACGGTTTCCTGGGTGGCGTCGCCATATCGGGTTTCCAGCCGGGCACAGCCTGATCCCATCGCCGCCGCCAGCACCAGCAGGCTCAATAATGCGATACTCTGTTTCATGATCCACTCTCCTTGTTAAAGCGCGATCCGCGCCATGGTTTCACTACGCCACGCCTCAGTCAATGTGGGCGATATACACTTTATAATTCACCGCACCGGGGTTGGGCGCGGTTTCGGTCAGGGTTTTGGGAAACGGATCCAACAGCGTGATGGGTTTCCAGACCTGGCGTTCCGGCTCCAATTCTATGCCGTCTTTATTCAGCCAAACCGTTTTCACCCGGAATTTCAACGGCTTCTTTTTCAGGTTCTGCACCTGGATCACCACTTCCGGGATATCGGTGCGGTCCCTCGGCGTCAACTGCACACTGAGCCGTTTCGCCAGCTTGGCATTGTCAAAATACACGCCCTGCGGGGGTGTGATGGTCTTGCAGCCTGAAATGGCGGACGCCATCAGCGCCACGGCAACCACCGATATCACAAGTACTGTCGTTCTCATCATTCATCCTCCTGATGTATGGAATTCATGGCCTAGAAGGCCACGGTTTCCGCGCGTACCGTATTTCCAATGCTTATCATTCTAATCAAGGTAATCCGCTGGTCCTGAATCGTTACAGGCAACTCGAGACCCGGCCCCGCGCCCGTGATGCGCACCGTGCGTTCGCCCGCCGGCACAGCCACCCGCATCACCTGCACATTGTCCGGCAGGGTCAGCCAGGAACGCCGGTCCGCCTGGGTGGTGGCGAAATTCACAATATCCACCGCGATGCCGATGGGGCTGATATTGCCTTTGTCGTCGAAACGCGCGGCCCCGGAGGCGGCGCCTTTCAATCCGGCCCGCAGCACTTCACGCACCGCGATGCCGAAGGCCTGCTCTTTAAGCGCCTTCACCGCCAGCGCGCGCACATAGCAAATCGGCGCGGTGGTTCCCATTCCGGTACCGGAATCGCTCACGGAGAAGACCTGCGGCTCCTCCCACCGGGTCGAGTAGTAAGGAAACGCCACGGGCACCAGCGCCCAATACGGCGGCACCGGCAGCATCAGCTTGATTTGCTTGCGCTCGGGGACCAGGCCGTTTTCCACAATGACCACCACATGGCCATACCCCGGTGCCTCCATGTTGGGAAACACCACTTCGCGCCCGTATTTCTTCGTAAAGAGGTCCATATCGTCCGTCATTTGCAGCTTTTTGCCCAAGGCAAAGACCCGCTCCTGCAAATACGGATTCTCCGGGAAAATGTCCAGCGCGTTCTTGTAATCAATGTAGGCGTTG
>CAYXPO010000197.1:0-8051 GCA_964466925.1 uncultured Nitrospirales bacterium | reverse complement strand
GGACAGGGCCGCAACGGCTTATTTTTGCAGGATGATAAGAAAATCGTTGTAACTGGGACCGTTGTTCGCCGTAATGCTCACAATGGTCCAGCCTTCCTTGAGATCTCGTTCCAAATCTTCCTTGCCCGAGCCGTTCGACTGGACGATCAGCGCCTTCTGCATAACTTCTCCTTGCCGTGGGTTGTTTATGTGCTACTTTGTGCTGTTTTTCATTCTTCGGTTAGGAAAGAATGCTTCAAGATACTTCAAGGTGTCCCGCCAATTCAACTGCCCCGGCGCGGCGGATTCCTCCATAAAGGTGAAGGTGATGAGGGAGCCGAGGGCCGGAAAGAAAATCCGTGTGAGACGGCCCAAGGCGCCCATGCCAATCACGATGACGTTTTCACCCTTGTGTTCGAGGGTGAATTGGGCCAGGGTGTGCACATCGTCCATGGTGCGGCACGAGGCCGCCACTTTCACTATATCAGCCCCCGATTGTTTCCCGGAGGCGTAAATGGCGTTAAGTTCCGGGAGGGGGGGCGTCCCGTCGAAATTGTGATAGGAACCAATCCCCAAGCGGTGTTTGTTCCGGGCCTGGGCAAAGACCTTGTCACAGAGCCCGTGGGCGGAAAGTTCAACGTCCACGGCATCAACATACGGCAGCAGGGCCAGATAGAGGTTCAACCGTTCCCCCTCCGGGCCATTCCACCCGCCGCCTTCGGCCGCCCAGCGGATGGTCGCGATGGTGGGGATGCCGGCATAACGCTGGACCTCGTTCAGAACAAAACCGCTTTCCTGCGTCTTGAACAGGTCAATACGCAGTTCGACCATGTCGGCCCCTGCGTCCAAGACCTGCTCGACCTCCGGGCGCGGCACACCGTTCCGGACCGTCACGGCCACGCGCGGCGCAGGACCCAGTTCCACGGAACCTATGCGTAATAACGACATCTTCTCATCGCCTCCAACCTGATGATGCGCGCTCCCAGGAATGAGGAGCACCTGTGCCAAAGGATAACGCGCCGGACCTAGCGATGTCCATCCCGCGCGACGCGCTTTTCCCATTCGCGCTGAAGCCGTTCCCGGTGTTTCCATCGGCGGTGCAGCCAAAGCCATTGTTCCGGATGCACCCGGACGAGATTTTCAATGAAATCCTGGCACCGCTGGGTGTTGACGAGGAGGTCCTGCCGGAGATTTCCCGAGCGGACCATTTCCAGGGCGGGGTAGAATTGCAGGGTGTAGTGCCCCTGGGCATCGCGGAACATGGATACGGGGTGTATGGGCACTTTGGCCCGGACCGCCACCATCACCGGGGCGATGGTGGCCCAGCAGGATTCACCGAAGAAGGTGGCCGGCACCGCATTATGCCGGGGACTTTGGTCGGCCAGCAGCCCCACGATGTACCCCTCTTTCAACAGGTGAAACACTTCCGAGCTGGCATCGTCTTTGGGGATGGTGACGATATTGCCCGCTTTGCGCATGCCGTCAATGGCGGCGTTCAGGGCGGGTTCATCCAGCGGGCGGACAATTTCCGCCGTCTTGAGCCCGTAACACGTCATCACCGAAGCCATCCATTCCCAATTTCCAATGTGCCCTCCGATGGCCAGGAACCCTTTGCTGGTATCGCAGTGTTCCAAGCCCTTTACGGTGACGTATCCTTTATAACCACGTTTGTGCAGCTTTCCCATATGGGAAAACTCGGCGGCCACGATGGCCAGGTTGCGCACCGCGCCTTTCAGAATGCGGCGTTTATGTTCCCTGGGCACTGCGTCGCCGAAGGCAAGATCGAGATTGCTAAACCCCACCTTTTTTATGCGCGGAATCGTGTGATAGGCGATACGGCCCGCGTTGATGGTCAGGAAACGGCTCACCGGCAGGGGCAGGATACGCGAAAGAATCCCGAAGGCCCGCAACAGGCCGGAGAGAAATTTCTGCAAAATGCGTTTGCCCCGGCCCGCCATTACTCCGCCCCCAAGGTCAGTTGTTGCCCGATGGAAGGCACATAACTCCGGAATCCGTTGCCGGTGTTGTCGCGCATCCAGGCAAGCGCCCCGGGATCGCCATGCACATACACCACATTCTTGGGTTTGGTGCGTTCAATGATTTTGCGCAGGGCGTTCCGTGTGGCGTGCGCGCTGAAATGGAGGCGGCGAATGTTTTCAAGCTTGATTTCCACCGAAGGCTGCCCCAGCGCGAAACGCAGCCGATCCCCCGGCTTGGCCTTCAATAACCGGTGTCCCAGCGTGTCCGGATCCACATAGCCCACGAAAAAAATGCCGTGATGATTGTATTTCACCATTTCCTGCGCGATCAACGACGACGGCGTGTTTTCCAGCATCATGCCCGAGGTCGCCACCAGGATGCAGGGCTCGGAAAGCAGGCGTTCCACCACGCCCGGATCAAACACGTTCCCGATTCTGCCAAACTGCTCCAGCGGACGCAGCTCCGCGTCCGGGGCAAGGTATTCCGGAAACCGGTTATACACCTCGTAGATGGCGCGGCCCAGGCCCGACGCATACACCGGCACCTCCGGGATAAGGTGCTCCTCCTGAAGCCGGCCCACGATGTTGAGTATCTCCTGCATGCGCCCCAGCGCGAAGGAGGGCAGCAATACGCACCCGCCGCCTTTCAGCACCCGGCGAATGTACTCGCCCAGCCGCAGGGATTCCTGAAAATATGGATAGATGCTGGTTTCGTCCGAGGCCCCTTGGGTGGACTCAATCACCAGCGTGTCCACCTTCACTTTTTCATTAAGCGGGGTGTAACCGCCCATGAGTTCCTGATCCGTCTCGCAAATGTCGCCGGTGTATAACAGCGTGTGGCCGGGCATCCGAATCAGGAGGCTGGCGCTCCCCAGCACATGTCCGGAATGATGAAACGAAACCTCGATTTCCCCGTCCGCGCCCAGGGGGAACGGCTGGTCGAAATCAAAACACTCGACACGGCGCAGGCTGTATCCAACGTCTTCGTGATCATACAACGGATATTCCTGGATGCCGCGTTCTTTCGCCATGGTTTCCATCACCGTGACGCTGTTGTGCAGCATCCGGTCCATAATCCGGGCCGTCGGCAGGGTGGTGTACGTGGTCACCCCCGGGAATTGACGCAGCAAATACGGCATTGACCCGCAGTGGTCCACATGGCCATGCGAGACAAGAAGCGCGTCCGGGGCGCGGTTCAGGAGGGAAAACTCCGGGAGGGCGTCATAGCCCTCTTTTTTGGGGTGGGTGCCGCAATCCAGCAGCAGTTGGTACCCATTAAAACCAACCTGAAAACAATTTGCGCCGACTTCTCCGCCACCGCCCAACACGCTGAATATGATATTTCTGCGATTACTCATTTCAACATATATTGTACGGAACCCCTCTAAAAATGTCAAAATACTCTCACATTAACGTTTCATGCGGAAATGGCAGGCACCCGGAAATTCCACCAGCGAAGGGACGGGAACCATTGCCTGTTGTGATCCATGATTCCTATTCCCAATAAGCGATTTGACAGGCAACCCGGACAATATATTAGACTCGAGGACAGTGAGGTTGTGGTGTCCTACAGTGAAACCATGACAAAGAAGGAACGAGCGATGGGAATGGGTCCAGTCAAACATGTTGTACTGTTTCAATTCAAAGAAGGCACAAGCGAAGCGAAACGCGCGGAGATTATCGAGGGATACAAGGCATTGCCGGGCAAGATCAGCGTGATGAAGCATTTCGAGTGGGGCAGGGACATCAGCGTGGAGAAGTTGAACCAGGGGTACACGCATTGCTTTATCACCACGTTCGAGGATGAAACGGGCCGCGATGCCTATATTCCGCATGCCGCGCACCAGGACTATGTAAAGGTGCTGCTGCCGCATCTGGACCAACTGCTTGTGCTGGATTTCATTCCAGAAACCGTAAAATAACAAGGAATCAACACATGGCTATCTACAGGCAATGGGAAGCGATTCATTTCACGCCGGAAAACCCCGTGGAGAAGCATTTTCATGATTATGACGAGACGTGGGTGATTTCGGGCGGCCGGTGCCGGGCATTCATGATCGGACTGGATGGGAAACACGAAGAATTTGACTTGGAAAAGGGCGATATCTGGATGGTGGAAGCCGGTGTGGAGCATGGGTGCGATCCGGCGCCGGAAGGCGTGGATATTTTCCCCTTTCCCGGCACCATTCCCGAAGGTTCGCACGAACCGGGGCATCACTATGTTGACAAAGAGCATTATCTGCCCACGCTGGTGGTGAAGAAGACGCCAACAGACCGTTACAAGAAAGGGTGAGCCATGAAAACCATCGGCATTGAATATCCCGGGGTCCGCACGGTCCATTTCAAGGAGTTGGGCGGAGCACCGGCCCCGAAACCCACGGAAGTGCTTCTGGAAACCCTGCATTCCGGGATCACGAATGGCACGGAACGGCATGCGCTGTTGGGCGAGCATTTCTGGCAGGGCGTATTCCCCAGTTGCCATGGATATCAGCACGTGGCAAGGGTCGCGGCGGCGGGCGAGGCGGTGAAAGACTTCCGTGAGGGGGATGTCGTGTTTTATGGCCAGTATGTGGGACACCGGGGCTGGCATGTGGTGGATGTGGCCTCGGCGGCGGCCGCATCGAACAGTTCCCATCTTGCCGTTAAACTGCCGGACGACATTCCGCTTAGGGAATGCGCGCTGCTGGGCGTGGCCGGAGTGGCCATGCGCGGCGTGCGGCGCTGCCGCGTGGCGCCGGCGCAAAACGTCTGGGTGGCGGGCCAGGGATTGATCGGCCAGTTTGCCGCGCAATCCGCGCGCGCGGTGGGGGCGCGCGTGACGGTTTCGGACGTGAATGAAGACCGGCTCGAACGGGCCTTGCGGTGCGGGGCGCACCGCGCGGTAGACATGCGCGAAGACGGCGCTTGGGAGGAGTTGAAGGCGGACGGGCCCTACGATTGCATCTTTGATTGCTGCGGGGTGAATTCACTGCTGCTCGACATCTATAAACATGCCCTGCTGGCGTACCGGGGGGTGATTGGCCTGCTCGCCGTGCGCACGGAGACCGTGTTCAACTGGGGCATGTTCCATCCCCGGGAAGCCTCGATGGAAGTGTCCTGCCATTTCAGCATTGAGGAACTCAACATTCTGCTCCACTTCATGCGGGAAGGCATTATCGAAGTGGCGCCGCTGATTACACATAACGTGCCCATCGAGGAGGCGGTCGGCGTGTATGAGTTGTTGCGCGACCAACCCGGCGATCTGCTGGGCGTGGTCTTTGATTGGTAATGGCACGATCCGAATCGCTATAACCGCTTGATGCCGAACCCGCCGCCGATCTCGATGACGGCGCCGGTGGCATAGTCGAAATAGCCCTCCGCGAGGGCGGCCGCCGCTTTCCCGATGTCCTCCGGCAGTCCCCATCGTTTTTGAAGGAGCAAATTTCCGGCAATCAGGGTGTCGTATTTTTCCTTCACGTTTTCGGTCATATCGGTGGCAATGATCCCGGGCCGGAGATCGTACACGTTGATGCCGTATTCCGCCAGACGTACCGCATAGTTTTGCGCGGCCATGCTTAACCCCGCCTTGCTGATGCAATATTCCGCGCGGTTCGGGCTGGCGGTGTCCGAGGAAATGCTTGTGATAAAAATAATCACGGGCGTGCGCCGGGAACCGGCGTTTAGCTGTTTAATCATCTGATGGGCCACTGCCTGGGTGAAAAAGAAGGGCCCGCGCACATTGATGTCCATTACCCGGTCATAGCTTTCCTCCGTGCATTCCAGGAGGTCCATGCGTTGCAGCGGCGCCACCCCGGCATTATTCACCAGGACATCAATCGCGCCGAAACACTCCACCGCTTCGCGTATCATGCGGGCATGATCCTTGCGGTCCGCGATATCGCCCGCCACCGGCAGGCAGCGCCGCCCCAATTCCTCCACGCGCGCCTTCACTTCATAACTGCCCTTCTGGGTGTTCGAGGGGTCCGCCTGGGTGGCCGCCGCCACAATGTCATAGCCGTGCCGCGCCAATTCCAGGGCGATGCCCCGCCCGATGCCCCGGCTTGCGCCCGTAATGAATGCCGTGCCCTTGCTCATAAAAACTGCTCCTTTTGTTCGGCTTGTGCCCGCCCTGCATTATATAAGATGTTATCCGGGGAGGCATATCCGTATAATTGCGCCAATGCAACGGGTGTAATGCGCCAAACAAGGAATCATGCAGTATGTTGCGGACGGAAGAACTCAGGAAGGTGTTCCATCCTTCGCGATCAAAGTCCGTTGAGGCGGTGCGCGGCGCGACGTTTGAAGTGAAGGCGGGCGAGGTCTTTGGCCTGCTTGGCCCCAATGGCGCGGGAAAAACCACGCTGCTGCGCATGCTCGGCACCATCATCACCCCCACCTCCGGCCGGTGCTGGATCAATGGCGTGCGCACGGACCAGGCGCCGGACAGCATCCGCCGCGAAATAGGCTTCCTCTCCGGCAACACCAAACTCTATGGCCGGCTGACCGCCGCCGAGGTGCTCACGTATTTCGGACGGTTGTACGGAATGGGAAAGGATGCAATTACTCCCCGCATACAGGAACTCGCGGACCTGCTGGGGATGCAAGAGTTTCTGAACCGCCGCTGCGACACCCTGTCCACCGGCCAAACGCAAAAAGTGTCCATCGCGCGCGTGATTCTGCACAATCCCAAAATTCTCATCTTGGACGAACCAACCCTGGGGCTGGACATCCTGACCAGCCGCACCATCCTCGAATTTATCCTCAGCGCCAAGCAGCAGGGCCACGGCATAATTTTTTCCACCCATTACATGAGTGAGGCGCAACTGCTGTGCGACCGGCTCGCCCTCATGCATAAAGGCGACCTTATGGCTATCGGGAGTCCGGAGGAACTCTACCAACAGACCGGCACGCACTCGATTCAGGACGTTTTCTTGAAGTTCCTGGACCAGCGGGAAGGAGCCCGGTCATGAATCCGCGTATTGTTCAGGTCATTCTGAAAAAAGAACTATTGGACACCCTCCGTGACAAAAAGACGCTCCTCATGATGGTGGGGCTGCCTGTTTTACTGTACCCTGCGCTCATGCTCATCGGGATGCAAGTCCTGATGGTGCAGCAGTCCAAACTGGAGGCCACCACGTCGCGTGTGGCGATTCAAAGCAGCGATCCCGGACTCATCGAAAAGTGGCTGAACGCGTATTCGGAAAAATCGGCGCGGGAAGCGGAAAACGACCGTGAAAAAGAAGGGGAAAAAGAAGGGAAATCAAAAGGTGAAGAACCGCCCTTGAAACTCTCGGTGGTCGCGTCGGAACATCCCGAACAAGACCTCGCCGAACGCCGCTTGGATGTGCTCATTGTGGTCACGGGCGACCTCCAGGACACCTTGGCGGCGGGGGGGTCCGCTTCCGTCGAAATCCGGTTTGATGGAACGGAAATCCGTTCGCAGGACGCGGCCCGGCGGATCAATGACGCCCTTCTCGATGCACGAGACGCGATTCAATCGGATCGCCTTCGGGACGCCGGGTTGGCCCAAAGTTTTGTCCGCCCACTGGATGTCCGGCGCGTGAACATGGCGCCGCCCGCGAAAAAATCCGGGTTCGTTCTGGGGCTTATCCTCCCCGTGGCCATGATCATCATGCTGGCGCTCGGCGCGTTCTACCCCGCCATGGACCTCACCGCCGGGGAAAAGGAACGCGGCACCTTTGAAACCCTGTTGTCCACCCCCGCCAGCAAACTGGAAATCGTCGCGGGGAAATTTCTCACCGTGTTCCTCCTGGCCATGCTCACCGGCGTCCTCAACCTTGCCAGCATGGGGGCCACATTCGCCTTCGTCTTCGCCCAACTCGGCCGCTTCGCCAAAGGCGTGGACATTCCACAGATGCATCTCCCGCTGGTTTCCCTGGGCATTATCCTCGCGGTAATGGTGCCGCTGGCGTTCTTTATCTCCGCCATGACCATGTGCATCGCCGTCCTTGCGCGAAGTTTCAAGGAAGCCCAAAACTACATCACCCCTTTCTTCATCCTCATCACCATTCCCGCCACCTTTGCCGCCATGCCCGGCATCGAACTCGGTCCGATCAGCCGGTTCATCCCCATTACGAACGTCGTGTTGCTCTT
>CAYXPO010000196.1:0-8052 GCA_964466925.1 uncultured Nitrospirales bacterium | reverse complement strand
CCGCCATTCACCGTCGTCCACCTTCATCTCCACCGTGGACCGCGAAGACCCCGCGAAGACGTTCGCAATGACGTCCGCCTTCGGGGCGTCCGCCGTTTTGACGGCTTCCGGCGTGAAGATATTCATTTGATACGCGGGGCTGCGCCGCGCCACGCGGTATTCCACGTCGTACTCCGAGCCGTTGAAGGTGATAAACGAATACCCGTTGGGCACCCCGTCCATCATCATCGCGTGCGGTATGCTCACTTCGTCGAAGTAGCCGCCCCACCAGCACCCGCAGGCCGCGCCATGGTTCAAATGATGATGCGGTGCGGCCTGTTTCCACCCCTTGTCCGGCCCCACGAATTCATGCCATTGGTTGTGCGTGTGCGCGGATAGTGAAAACGTATGTGGAAACTCTTGCAACAACGCAAACAGGGCTTCGCGGTCTTTTATCTCCGTGATGGGGATGTGCATCATGAGCACCACCAACCGGCTTTTGTCCACCTGCGCGAGATCATTTTGGAGGAAGGCGAGTTTCTCCGGGCCGAGTTCCGCGTGGTATTCTTCCTTGAACGCTTCGTGCCAGACATCATCCAATACGATAAAATGCACCGGCCCGTAATTGAACGCATACGTCGCGGGGCCGAAATACGCCTCATAGCTGTCTTCCGATTGCGCTTCCGTGGGCGCGTCATGATTATGATCATGATTGCCAATCACATTCCACCATGGAATCCCGATGCCCCCAAGGGTCCTCGCCATCGGCCCAAACACCGTCAGATCATTGAACACCACGTCGCCCAGCGTGACGCCAAACGCCGCCTCCGTGCCCTGGAGTTCCTCCACCATGTCATGCGCCAGAAAATCGCACTCCTCCTGATTGCGCACCTGCGTGTCCCCCATGCAGATAATCTTGAACGTATTCGGTTCTTTATGACGATACAAGGGAAAATCCAGCGAGGCGGGCAGCGGCCCCGTCGGCGCGGACCCCGCATATTTCATCTTCGGCGAACCTTCCGGACGATGCACATAATAAAACTGCGGGACATTTTCCCCGGCCCGGAGCGGATTCGCCCAACCCCGCGGTTTTATCACAAAAATAACCGCATCGCCGTCCACGGACAGGCCATACCGGCCGTCCTTATCCGTGAGAACCACTTCCCGTCCATTCGAGACCGGCACCCCCTTGATTCCATGTTCTCCGGCGTCCCGATGGCCGTTCCGATTCTTGTCCCAATACACCACCCCGGCCGCCTGTTGCGGACCGGCCGAAGCCGCCCATGCCATTCCAAAAACAATTCCCATTATCAAAAAAACCACACCACGGCGCATGATACTGTCTCCTGTCGCTTTCAGCCTATTCAATTCCAAGAAGAAAACCACGGTAGCTTTTTTCCTCCGGACATGCAAGTTTTACCATTGCTTTTTTCCAGTCTTCCGGCCAACCGGAGGTCAAAAAAAGGCATTGTGTAAACGAAAAGCCTGTGGTATAGTGACTTACAGATTTTGTGATGTTCATAGGTGTCTTCCTTTGGAAGTAAAGCGTTGAAATACAAAGTCGAAATGGGGAGTAACTCATATGGCGAATAGGCCGCCAAACTATGACCCATCTAGTCAACACTGGATGCCATGCCGTCGTCTACCGGCGGTCAATATGATTCTTGGGGGGCGCATGGTGTGTACGCCCAATTCGGGGTGTTACTTCAACGTCCGCCGCAGTGCCTTCATCAACGCTATGGAACCGCACATGCGGGGATAACTATCCAGGAAGGAAGCGCGCCATGACAAAACTGTTGGTGGTGGATGACAACGAACAGAATCGTTACCTGCTCCAGGCCATTCTTGGGAGTCATGGCTATGCGATTATGCTGGCGTCCGACGGCGCCGAGGCGCTCAAGAAAGCCAAAGCCGAACCCCCTGACCTGGTTGTCACGGACATCCTCATGCCGGGAATGGATGGCTATTCCTTGTGCCGGGAATGGAAGGGTGATGAAACATTGAAAAAAATCCCGTTGGTGTTTTACACCGCCACGTACACTGATCCGAAAGATGAGGAGTTCGCCCTCAGTTTGGGCGCGGATTGTTTTATTGTCAAACCTCAGGAACCGGAGGTGTTACTGGCGAAAATCGAGGAGGTTCTCGAAGCGCAGCAGTCCGGGCGGATGACGCAACCCCGCGAATCCGAATTGGAGGAGACCGCTTACTTCAAAAAGTACAATGAAACGCTTATCCGCAAGCTGGAAGACAAGGTCGAGGAGTTGGAAGCCACAAATGCTTTGTTGGAGCGGGAGATAGCCGAGCGAAGGCGTGTCACGGACGACCTGGTGCGCGTCAACCGGGCGCGCGCCGTGATCAGCGAATGCAATCAGGCCTTGGTGCGCATCACCGATGAAGTGGAGTTGCTGCGCGAGATTTGCCGCCTGCTCGTAACGTTGGGGGGATACCGCCTGGCGTGGGTGGGGTACGCGGGGGAGGAGGCGCAAAAACCCGTCCGTCCCATAGTTTGGATCGGAGAGGGACCCGACGATGACGGCTATGTCCAAGATTTGGCGATTACTTGGTCCGATGAAGAGCGGGGCCGCGGCCCGGTGGGCACCTGCATTCGTGAACAGCGGTTTGTCTTGGTGCAGAATATTGAAACGGACCCTTGTTTTTCCCCCTGGCGCGCGGCCGCGCTTAAACGGGGTTATGGATCCGTTATTTCACTCCCGCTGATTTGGACGGGACACCCCTTCGGCGCTCTGAGCATCTACGCGCCGGGCGTCAATATGTTTAATGACGACGAAATTCAATTGCTTTTGGAGCTTGCGGGCGACATGGCGTACGGCATTATGGCGTTGCGCACGCGCGCTGAACGGGAGTGGGCGTTGCGCGAGATTGAGACACTTGCCAAATTTCCGGACGAGAGCCCAAGCCCGATCCTGCGCATCACCTCGGAAGGCAACCTTCTCTATGCCAACATGGCCAGTAACATGTTGCTGTCCACATGGGGATGGGAAGCCGGGCATCCCGTTTCAGCGGATTGGCGCGCCCGGATCGCGGGTGCATTCCATGGCACGGAAACCGAAGAGTTCGAGTTGGAGTGCGGTGAACGGGTGTATGCCTTCAGCCTCACGCCGATTGCTTCCGCAGGTTATGTAAACGTCTATGGCCGTGACGTTACCGAACATAAACGGGCGGAAAAATCGCTCCGGGAACTGAGCGAGGCCGTTGAACAGGCGAATGACGGCATTGCCATTACCGATTTGGAGGGGAACATACACTACGTCAACCTCGCCTGGGCGCGCATGCACGGCTATGGCAAGGAGGAACTCGTCAACAAACATGTGAGCCTTTTCCACACGGAGGAGCAGTTGCGAACGGAACTTGTCCCGGCCATGGCCCGGTTATTGGAAAAGGGAACGGACATGGCGGAAACGGAACATTTGCGAAGTGACGGAACGACCTTTCCAATCCTGATGACGCGAACGGTGCTCCGGGACTCCAACCATCAAGCGGTGGGGATCATCCGGGTGGGCATGGACATCACGGAGCGCAAGCGTGTCGAGGAGCTGGAGATAAAAATGATGGCGATGGACGCGGCCAACAAGGCCAAGTCTTCCTTCCTTGCCACCATGAGCCATGAAATCCGCACGCCCATGAACGGCGTGGTGGGCATTGTGGATGTATTGCGTCAGACGCGATTACGGCCTGAGCAGGCGGAACTGGTGGAAATCATCCACAATTCCGCCCAGGTATTATTGACGATTATCAACGACATCCTGGACTACTCCAAAATTGAAGCAGGAAAAATGGCGTTGGAGCTCATGCCGCTGGCGTTGGGAGAGTTGGTGGAATCCGTGTGCAGCGCCCTTCACGCAACCGCCTTGGATAAAGGCGTGAAGCTTCAATGCTTTGTGGATCCCCGCTTGCCCGATTGGATATTGTCCGATTCCGTGCGCTTGCGGCAGATTCTTGCCAACTTAATCGGTAACGCCATTAAATTTTCCGCCGGGCAAACCCGCCCGGCCTGGGTCAAGGTGCGCGCTGAATGCGATGGCGTGAAGAATGTGTGTTTCACGGTGGCGGACAATGGCGTTGGCATGTCCCCGGAGGTGGTGGATACCCTTTTCACCCCCTTCACCCAGGGAGACGGAAGCATTACCCGGCGTTTTGGCGGCACCGGGCTGGGGCTGTCCATCTGTAAGAGTTTGGTTGCGCTCTTCAAGGGCTCTATCGGCGTGAAGAGTGCGCCAGGCGAAGGGGCCGTCTTTACCGTGACCCTGCCAATGGAACTGCCGGAAACCGCCCGTGACGCTCCGGCGCGGCCAGACCTCCGCGGGCTCACATGCCTTGTTGTAAATGACGATCCTGATGCCGCGGCGGACTGGCGCGCGTATCTGGAGCATGCGGGCGCCCAGGCAACGGTGGCCGGAACTGTTCAGGAAGCGGCGGACAGCATGGCTGGTAAAATGGAAAAACCGCTTTCCGTGGCCGTTATTAACGCCCCCCAAGAGCGCCCGGACCTCACGGCGCTGCAAGCCGTCTTCACAGACTGCCCCAGGAACCTGCGGTGCGTGCTCGTTACGGCGGGCAGCCATCGTTCCGTGCGGCAGGAAAACGCAAATTTGATTGTGCTGTCCACCGGCATTATGCGCCGGGACACGCTCTTGTATGCGGTTGCCCTGGCCGCCGGAAGAGCCAAACCGGCCGAGGAAGAAGATGATTTTACGCCGGACGAGATCGTCCCGCCCAGTTTGGAAGAAGCCAAGGCCCAGGGGCGCCTCATCCTCGTGGCGGAGGACAACGACATAAATCAGAAGGTTATCCGGCATCAACTCGCCAAGATGGGGGTTGCCTGTGAAATCGCGGAAAACGGCCAGGAAGCACTTAGGCGCTGGCGTAGGGGAAAATACGCCTTGCTGCTCTCCGACCTGCATATGCCCGTTATGGACGGCTATGCGCTTGCCGCCGCCATCCGAAAAGAAGAGCCCAAGGGCAGACATATGCCCATCATCGCGTTCACCGCGGACATATCCAAGGGTGAACGGGATAAATGCATGGCGGTGGGCATGGACGGATATCTGACCAAGCCCGCGCCCATGGAACGGTTCCGGGAGATGTTAAATAAGTGGCTGCCCGCCGTTAAGAACCATGTCGGCCCCATCGAATCGCCCGCCCACGTTGAGGGACAAATGGATGTCTGTGCGCCATCCGTCTTGGATACCGCGGTATTGACCGGACTGGTGGGGGATGATCCCGCCTTGATTGACGAGTTTCTGGCCGACTACCTTGGGACCATCAGCAAAGCCGCCGCTGAAATTCAGGTTGCTTTTTCGGAGGGTGACTGGAGGACCGTGGCGTTCATCACCCATAAATTAAAGTCGTCGTCCAGGTCAATAGGCGCCATGACCCTTGGCGACTGTTGTGAAAAACTCGAAAATGCGGGAAAAGTAGACGATGGCAACGCGGTAATGGCGCTCATGCCGGAATTCAATCAACTTGCGTCGGATGTCGTCAATGCGATTATTCACCAAAGGAGTGCGTGAAAAATGACCACCAGCATCAAGGATTGTCATGTTGTGATAGTGGATGATGACCCCTTCCAGTTGAAGCTGCTTTCTCATGTCTTGACGGCGTTGGGCGTTGACCGCGCCGGCATACATGCCTTTTCAAGCGGCGGAGAGGCATTGACCTATCTGAGAACGCATCAGGATGGCGCCTTGTTCGTCATGCTGGACCTCAACATGCCGGAAATGGATGGCGTCGAGGTGGTCCGCCAGCTGGTGGAGATTCAGTATGTTGGCGCGCTCGTGCTGGTGAGCGGCGAAGACAAACGCATATTGGAAACCGCCTCAAAGCTCGCCGCCGCCCGGCATCTGAATGTCCTCGGGCATTTGGACAAGCCGGTCCAGCGCGAGATGTTGGAGGCATTATTGCGAAAATGGTGTTCTCATCCGGATGCCGCGCCTGCAATGCTGCGCAAAGCCTACGCGCCCGGGGAGGTGCAACGCGCCATCGAACAGAAAGAATTGTTCAATGTGTATCAACCCAAGGTGGAAGTGGCCACGGGCGCGCTGCTCGGCGTGGAAACCCTCGTCCGGTGGCGGCACCCTGAAGATGGCCTGGTGTTTCCGGATCAATTCATCGGAACCGCCGAAGAACATGGCTTGATTGACGGCCTCACCCGGGTGGTATTGACCGAAGCCTTGACCCAGGCAAGGCAATGGCATGAGGCCGGGCTGCGCCTCCGGGTGGCGGTCAATGTTTCCATGGACAACCTGACCCGGCTCGATTTCGCGGATTTTGTCGTGAACGAAGTCATCCGGTCCGGCGTTTCCGTGACGGAACTCATTCTGGAAGTAACCGAATCCCGGCTTATGAAAGACACCCTTGCCCCGCTGGACATTCTCACCCGCTTGCGCCTTAAGCACATTAGCTTGTCGATTGATGACTTTGGCACCGGCCATTCATCGCTCGCCCAACTCCGCGACATGCCTTTTGATGAACTCAAGATAGATCGCAGTTTTGTCCATGGCGCATCGAAGGACGCCACCATTCGCAGCATTTTTGAGGGCAGCCTGCTCATCGCCCGGCAATTGGGGATGAAGGTGGTGGCCGAAGGCGTTGAAGACGAGGACGACTGGCATTTCCTGCATGCGCAGGGGTGTGATTTGGCCCAGGGCTATTTTGTCGCGAAGCCCATGCCGCCGGAGGAACTTCGCCCCTGGATCATGGAGTGGGAGGCCCGGCATCAGAAGGTTGGCCGGCCGTGAAACACGAGAACAACATCATGGTGGCCGCTGAGGACGCCGAAGATGCAAGACTGGTCAAAGAGGCCCTCAGTGAGGAGTTTACCAATCTGACGTTTTCTCTCGATCACGAGGCGGCGGTCGAGGATTTTGAACGCTGCATGCCCTTTGCCCTCATTTTGGCGTTCCGGAATTTGGAGAAATCCGAGCAATATTACCTCGGACTTTTCCGGCTCAGTAAAATAATCCACACCTTGCACCATAGCGCCATTGTGTTGTGCCGCGCGGAGGATGTGCGACAAGCCTATTTTTTGTGCCGGGCCGAGCGATTCGATGACTATGTCCAGTTCTGGCCTCTATACGATCCCCAGCGCCTTCTCATGACGGTCCAACGGGAACGGAACAGCCTCGAAAACGAAATAAAACGGTATCTGCTGACCGATATACGGGAGAACGTGAAAAAAATCACGGAACTGGAAACGGTCCTCTCGAGTGGCATTGCCAAAGGCGGCGAACATACACATTCCGTCCGTCAGGCCCTCAAACGGGCGGAAGCCGACATCACGGAGTGCATAGACCGGTTTTCCAATGGAATTATGAAGGATGGCCTGCAAGGAGCAATCGAGGTCAGGAATGTGTCCGGCCTGAGGCAAGCCGTAAAAACATTGAATACGGGGGGCATTCAATCGAGCTTGCGCGCGGTGAACGACGCGCTGCAACCCATGGATCAATGGGCGGCCGACCTGAAACGCGGGATGGTGCCGCACCTCGAATCCATGCGTGCCTTGAAAGCCATGGTGGAAACAAACCGTCCCCGCATATTGATTGTTGATGACGACCAGTTTCAGCTCAAGTTGCTGTCGCAGATGTTAAGAGACATGGAACTTGACCTGGAATTCGCCGTTTCCGGTGTCCGGGCCTTGTCCATAGTGTCAAAACGACGGCCCGATCTGATTTTAATGGATGTGAACATGCCCGGCATGAGCGGCATTGAAGTAACGCGAAAACTTAAATCAACCAGGCATTTTGCCGATATTCCAATCATTATGATCACCGCGCATGGGCAAAAAGAGTATGTCACCGAAAGTGTCCGGGCGGGCGCCTCGGATTATCTCTTAAAACCCTTTGACAAAAAAAAGGTATTGACACGAATCGTCAAATTCCTGGGTATTTAATCAATAAAAAATCCCTTGGACACCGCCCTTCCACAGCGTTAAGTCTATATGTTAGAAGGGGTTATGTTTGTGAGGGGCGCTGTACAGCCCACAAACGCATTGGTATTTTCGTGGGTGCGCGTCAGGAACTGGGGTTTGCTAAATCGCCTTGTCGGCCCGGTACT
>CAYXPO010000195.1:0-8054 GCA_964466925.1 uncultured Nitrospirales bacterium | reverse complement strand
CGCCAGCCAGTCCCGCATGGCCGCAATCAGCCGGATGCGCTTCTTGAAGCGGTCCAGCACCTCCGGATTCGCCGCCAGGTCCAGATACCGCTGCCGGTACCGCGTTTCCACGTCGGTCAAGCCATGAAACTTCTCCGGCAGCGCGCGCAGTGACTTGCACAGGACTTCATACCGCTCCGCGAAGATCGTGATCTCGCCGCGCTTCGTCCGCTTCACCGTCCCATGCACCCCGATAAAATCGCCGATGTCCAGATCGTCCAGGGCCGCGTAGGCCGCCTCGCCGATTTGATTCAAACCCAGAAACACCTGAATCTTGCCTGTTTCATCCCGAAGGTCCGCAAACGCGCTTTTTCCATGGCTCCGGAACGCCATGATCCGCCCGCCCAGCGCCGCCGGAATCTCCGCGGGCCGGCCTTCCGCCGCCGTGGCCTCCGCCGCTTCAAAGTCTTCCCGCGCTTCCCCAATCATGCAGGTGCGCGTAAAGGCATATTTGTACGGTTCATCGCCGCGCGCCCGAATGCGCTCCAGCTTGTTGATCCGGAATTGCCGCAAATCCTGCTCCGTCGAATGATGGTGTTCTTCGTGCTCCATGTCCGCCTGTACTTTCCTCTCCGGGTTAGGAGGCGCTTGCCCGCGCGGGCGCGTTCTTGCTGCGCAGTTCCAGACTCCACTTCAGATACGCCTCGATAAACATATCCAGTTCCCCGTCCAGCACGCGGTCCACATTGCTGGTTTCCGCGCCCGTCCGGTGGTCCTTGATCATCTGATACGGTTGTAAAACATAACTCCGAATCTGGCTCCCCCACGCCACATCCTGCTGCCCGTCCCGGTGCGCGGACAATTCGGCCTCGCGTTTCCGCACCTCCATGTCGTACAGCTTCGCTTTCAGCATGTTCAGGGCCGTGGCCCGGTTCCGGTGTTGCGAACGTTCGATCTGGCAGGACACCACAAAACCCGTGGGCAAGTGGGTGAGCCGGACCGCCGAACTCGTCTTGTTCACCTTTTGGCCGCCCGCGCCGCTCGAACGAAACACGTCCATTTTCAAATCTTCTTCGCGCACCTCGATGTTGATGGTTTCATCAATTTCCGACAATACTTCGATGGCCGTGAACGAGGTGTGGCGGCGCTTGTTCGCATCGAACGGGGAAATCCGCACCAGCCGGTGCACGCCTGCCTCCGACTTTAACAGCCCGTATGCATACGGCCCCACAATCCTTATGGTCGCGCTTTTGACCCCCGCTTCTTCCCCCGGCAGGTAATCGAGCACTTCCGCTTGAAACCCCTTGATTTCGCAAAACCGCAGGATCATCCGGTACAAGATGCTCGCCCAGTCGCACGACTCCGTGCCGCCCGCGCCCGGATGAATGCTCAACAGCACCGGCTTCGTGTCGCGCGGGTCCGTGAACAGGCTGTTCAGTTCCAACTGATGGATTTCCTTGCTCAGTTTCGCATGCAGCCCGGCAATTTCATCCGCCAGCGAAGCGTCCTCCTCCTCCTGGGCCATCTGGATCAGCACTTCCGCGTCCGCAAGCTCCCGGTGCAAATCATCCGGGGCGCTGACCACCGACTTGAACGCCTTCAGTTCCTGCATGACTTTCTGCGCCTGTTCCGGATCATCCCAGAATCCCGGCGCGGTCATCTCATGCTCGATCTCCGCGATCTGCTCTTTAATCCCATCCACGTTCAAACAGGAGCGCAACTCCGACAACCGCTGCTTGAACTCCTGGATTTCCGCCGCTTCCGCTTCGTACATCGTTATACCTCGCCTATCGCCGTCAGGTAATACAGCATCGGGGCCGCGAACAACAGCCCATCGCACCGGTCCAACACGCCGCCATGGCCCGGAAAAAACATCCCCGAATCCTTCACGCCCGCCCCCCGCTTCAACACCGATTCCACCAAGTCGCCAATCTGGCTCACCACCGCCAGCGCCGCGCCGGACAACACGTACGCCGTAAGCCGCCACTGCGGATAGCATTGCCAGTCGAACAGGGCGCGCAGGCCATACAACAGCGCCGCGCCCACCACCGCCGCCGCCACGCCCCCGATGGCCCCTTCCCAGGTTTTGTTCGGGCTGGCCTTCACCGCCAGCTTGTGTTTCCCGAACGATTTTCCCACGAAATACGCCCCCGCATCCGAGCACATCACCCCCACGCACAACAATATGATCAGTCCCGGCCCAATTTCAGGGAACCGGTGCAGCAGCACAAAATGCGCGGGCAGCCAGCCGGCATAAAACACGCCAAACACCGACGCCAGCAATCCGTGCAGCGACCAAGTACCCCGGAGAATGTGCACCCAGGCGGTCAGGGCGGCGCCCGTGAAAAACACCATCGCCGTGATGTCCAGGCTCCCCGCGTACGCGCTCAGCATAATCGCCGCGCACGAAAACATCCCGCACACCTTTTCCGGCACAATCCCTTTTGCCCGCACTATCGAACAGAACTCCTGCATGCCCAGCACGGCCAGCACGGTGCAAAAAAGCAGGAACACCACGGAAAGCGATTGCACCAGCACCATGGCGAGCACCAGTGGAATATAGATCGCCGCGGTCAACAATCGTGGCAGCACACCTGCAAACATTAGCGTCCTCCAAACCGCCGCTTCCGCGCCTGGTATTCCGCTATGGCCGCGCGCAGATGCGCCTTGTCAAAATCCGGCCAGAGCACCTCCGGGAACAACATTTCCGCATACGATATCTGCCACAGCATGAAATTGCTCACCCGCACCTCCCCGCTCGTCCGGATCAACAAATCCACCTCGCTGAACTCGGGCTGATACAGGCCCTCCGCAAACATCTCCTCGGTAATCTTTTCCGGCGCCACCTTTCTTTCGATCAAGCGCCGGGCCGCGTCCACAATTTCCGCGCGCCCGCCATAGTTAATCGCCACATTCACCGTCAGCGACTGATTATGCTTCGTCAACTCTATGCAGTACCGAAGATCATCCACGGCGCGCTTCGGCAGGCCTTCCCACCGCCCCATGAACCGCACCCGGATGTCGTTCTTGTGCAGTTCACCAATCTCCTTGTGAATATATTTGCTCAACAGCCGGAACAACCCGTTCACTTCCGCCTTGGACCGCCGCCAATTCTCCGTCGAAAAGGCATACAGGCTCAGCGCCGGAACGCCCAGTTCCCGGCAGGCCTCGATCACTGCGCGCACGCTCCGCGCGCCCGCTTCATGCCCCTGCACGCGGGCCTTCCCATGCCGCTGCGCCCACCGGCCGTTCCCGTCCATGATGATGGCGATGTGCCGGGGCATCTGCGCCGGGCCGGGGCCCGCTTCTGTTTTTTCTGAAGGCGTCATTGGGTTTTAGTCCGTAAATAAAACACCGCCGCGCAACGCGCCTCGGGCGCATTCCACGGCGGCGGGCTTCGTCAGTTATGCGGCTGCATCATGCCCTTATACTTCCATGATGTCGGTTTCTTTGGCGGCCAGCGCTTCATCGATCCGGGCAATGTGCTTGTCCGTCACCTTCTGTGTTTCGTCGGTCAAATGATGCGCGTCGTCTTCCGGAATTTTTCCATCTTTTTGCGCCGCCTTGATCTCGTCCACGGCATGCCGGCGGATATTGCGCACCGACACCCGCGCCTCCTCCGCCAGTTTCCGCGCCACCTTCACCAAGTCCTTGCGCCGTTCCTCGCTCAATGTTGGGAACGGCACCCGGATGAGTTTCCCGTCGTTTGACGGATTCAAGCCCAGCGGCGACGCCAGGATCGCCTTCTCCACCGCGTGCATCTGGCTCTTGTCCCAGAGATCAATGGCGATCATGTGCGGGTCCGGCACCGTTATCGTGCCCAGTTGGTTGATCTTCATCCGTGATCCGTACGCTTCCACATCCACCACGTCCAGCAGGCCCGCCGTGGCCCGGCCCGTGCGGATGCTGCTCAGCTCCTGCTGAAACGCCTCCACGCTCTTGTCCATTTTCGCCGTGGCTTCTTTCACGATTGCATGCGACATCGTTCACTCTCCCCGTACCAATGTGCCAATAGCTTCACCTTTCAACACACTTAAAATACTGCCGGGACGGTTCAAATCAAACACCAGAATCGGCAGATTGTTCTCGCGGCAAAGCGAGATCGCCGTGGCGTCCATCACCCGCAGCTTTTTTGACAACACCGTGGTGTAATCCAGGCGATCATACCGGTTCGCGGACGGGTTTTTCACCGGATCATCGTCGTACACGCCGTCCACCTTCGTCGCCTTCAGCAAAATTTCCGCGCCGATCTCGCTCGCGCGAAGCGCCGCCGCCGTGTCCGTCGAGAAGAACGGATTGCCGGTGCCCGCGCCGAAAATGACCACCCGGCCCTTCTCGAGGTGCCGGTTCGCGCGCCGCCGGATGTACGGTTCGGCCACGGGCCGCATCTCAATGGCGGTCATCACCCGGGTCGGCAGGCCCCGCTTGTCCAGCGAGGCCTGAATCGCCAGCGCGTTGATCACCGTCGCGAGCATGCCCATATAGTCGCCCGTCGGACGGTCCAGGCCCGTTTCCGCGCCCTTTGCACCCCGGAAGATGTTGCCGCCGCCGACCACCAGCCCGATCTCCACGCCCATCGCGTGCGCCTCCACGATCTGATCGCAGAGCCGTCCGACAATGCCGAAATCAATGCTGCCGCCCCCGGGGGCGCCCTCGAGGGCCTCGCCGCTCAACTTCAGCAAAATGCGCTTGTAGATCGACGCCGCCATGCGACGCTCCTTCTCCTAGGCGTTCTTCGCGTCCGCTTTCGCCAGTTCCGCCGCCACTTCTTCCGCCAGGTTGCTCACCGGTTTTTCGATGCCTTCGCCCACCTGCCAGCGGACAAAGCGCCGCACCGTTATTTTCTCGCCGCACTTGCCGGTTAGTTCGGCCACCAGCGATTCAATCGTTTTGCCGTCATGTTCCGGCTTCACGGAAACCTGTTTCAACAGGCAGGCTTCCTCGAAAAATTTCTTGAGCTTGCCTTCGGCGATTTTCTCGCAGACATTCTGGGGCTTGCCGGTTTCAAGGGCTTGCTTGATGTAAATCTGCCGTTCTCCTTCCAGCACGTCCGCGGGAACATCTTCGGGCGCTACGAACCGGGGATTCGCCGAACATACCTGCAGGCAGAGGTCCTTCGCAAAGGTCTGGAAATCCGCGCCCCGCGCCACGAAATCCGTCTCGCAGTTCACTTCCACCAGCACGCCGATTTTTCCGCCCATGTGAATGTAATGGGCAATCATGCCTTCCGACGCCACTTTGCCCGCACGCTTGGCCGCCTTCGCCATGCCGCGCTCCCGAAGCCACACCACCGCCTTGTCAAAATCGCCGTCCGAGTCCGCAAGGGCCCGTTTACAATCCATCATGCCCGCGCCCGTTGATTCGCGCAGGGCCTTCACATCATTCGCTGAAATCGCCATCGTCGTCTCTCCTCATGTATAAAAGCGCGTTCCATTCGGCGCAGGTTACATCTTTTCCACTTCTTCCACTTCTTCTTCTTCTTCGACTTCTTCCTCGTCTTCCTTGTCCATCTCTTCCTGGACCGGTTTCTGACGCGCCGTCCGGCGTTCCGGGTTCTCGCTCATGATCTTCTCCCCCTTCATCCGCCCCTCCATCACCGCATCCGCAATCACCTGGCAGAACAAACTGACCGCCCGGATGGCATCGTCATTGCCGGGAATTGGCAGCGACACCTCGTCCGGATCGCAATTCGTGTCCACAATGCCAATGCACGGGATGCCCAGCCGCACCGCTTCGCGCACCGCGATGTCTTCGCGCTTCGCATCCACCACAAACAACACATCCGGCGTTCCATTCATGTTGATAATGCCGGACAGGTTCTTTTCCAGTTTCGCCCGCCGCTTGCGCAACGCCGTGGCTTCTTTCTTCCCATATTGCTCGATTTTTCCCGTGCTCTCCAGTTCCTGGAGCCGGAGCAATTCCTGGATGCTCGTGCGGACCGTTTTGAAGTTTGTCAGCGTGCCGCCCAGCCACCGGCTGGTCACATAATGCATTCCGCACCGGCGCGATTCCCGCTGAACCGCTTCCTGCGCCTGCCGCTTCGTTCCCACAAACAACACCGTGCCCCCTTCGGCCACCGTGTCCCGCACCAGCATGTACGCCTGATATAATTGGCGCATCGTGTGCTTCAGATCGATAATGTAGATGCCGTTGCGCTGCCCGTAGATATACCGGGCCATCTTCGGATGCCAACGGCGGGTTTGGTGGCCGAAATGGATGCCGGCCTCCAACAATTGACGCATGGTAACAATAGGCATGACTCTTCTCCGTTCGGGTTTAACCTCGGGGTTTCCGGCACACCCGGCCACACGCCGGGCACCCAAGCCACTACAAAGGACGAAACCCCTGTGAATTTTTTAGACCCGGAGCATACCATAAAACCAACCCCCACGGCAACTTCTGAACGCTCGGGGGGCTGAACGCCCGGGAAGAGGGAAGGGAAAAAGCAGACACCCGCCGGAGGGGCTTCCGGCGGGCATGACTGTATGGGAACAAGGGTTACGCGACCTTTACCTGGATTTTTCGGGCTTTGGCCGCCTCGGTCTTGGGAAGTGTGATCCGTACCACGCCATGCTTGTAGGAGGCACTGACCTTCTCGGCATCCACTTCACAGGGCAGGGGGATGGAGCGGTGAAAGGAACCATAGCTGCATTCACTGTAGTAACAAGCGCCTTTTTTCTCCTCGCGGGACGATTTCTTTTCACCGCGCACGACCAGGCGTTGCCCTTCCAGATGGACTTGAAGTTCCTTCTCGGAAATACCCGGCACCTCAAGACTGACACGGAGTTCATCGCCGGTGTCTTCGAGATCGACCAATGGGCCGTTGGCAAAGGTCCAAGCCGCGGGCCAAAACTCCCGGTCATCCGCATCCCGTGGTTTCATTCTGGCGGGCAGCCAGCGATCGAAAATTCCGCTGATGTTTCCACGCAGATCGTCCAGGGACGATTTCCACGAAACGGGGATCAGACTGTTCATACGAATCACCTCGCTTTCCTTCCTCGTGTCCTGGGCTGCTCTCAGGCCACATTGACGGTTATCTTCTTGGGAGCCTGTTCCTGCACTTTGGGCAGGGAAATGCTCAATACGCCATATTTCATCTCGGCCCGGATTTTCTCACGGTCCACTTTTTCACTGAGTTCAAACTGCCGGAAGAAATTCAGCAGTTGATACTCGCGCACCAGCGGATCACCCGGCAGGGCACTGTGGGCCTTGCCCTTGATGGTGAGGATGCTGTTGTCAACACTGATTTCGACATCCTCCTTGCCCACTCCGGGCAGGTCGGCCACCACGGCCAATCCTTCGGCGGTTTCGAAAATGTCCACCGGGGGCGTCAAGGTGCGGACCTCTTCGCGGGTGTCCGGGGCCTTTTGTTCCACTTTCTGGGGGACGGTTGTCTCTTTCATGGCTTCCACCTCCTTTAGTTCACCGAAACCGTGATTTGTTTCGGTTTCGCCTTTTCATGCTTGGGAAGCGTCAACAACAGCAGCCCATCTTTGTATTGGGCGGTGATCTTGTCGCTGTCCACTTCCGTCGGCAGGGTCAAGGTCCGCACGAAGCTTCCCGCGCCGCGTTCACTGCGGTGAAAGGCCTCGGGCTTGATATCCTCGTTGATGGGGGTTTTCTTGCCCGCAATGCGCAGGACGTTCTGAAGCACGGACACCTCGATGGATTCGGGGTCCAACCCCGGCGCGAGGGCTTCGACATAGATGTTGTCTTTGTCATCATTTACGTTCAGCATCGGATACACCCGTGCTGAAACGCCGGGAAGAAACGAAACGCGCGAGAAGGGCCATTTCCATGAACCGGCGTCGTCAAAGACGCGCTCCACTTCGCGGCGCAGCAATTCGAGTTCCCGGAATGGGTCCCAGGTTCTGAGTGTCATGGCTTATTCCTCCTTACGTTGTGTTGCCATTTCAACTTCAAATTTCATCTGTAGGAAAAGCAACTGGAATGCCAAGTTTCTGCGCTCTTGCGATTTGATGCAAACCATTGTGCCCAAAAGAGTTAAATGAATTCGGAGGCTGTTTACGCAAAGCATAATATTCTTGAAGAGCCTTGGCAAGTTTTTGGAATCG
>CAYXPO010000194.1:0-8112 GCA_964466925.1 uncultured Nitrospirales bacterium | reverse complement strand
ATTCCAGCGATGATGGCGGGCGCCGTTTATCTGTATGCCGTTCTGGTGTTCCTTACCTGGGTATAGAAAACCGCAGCGCGGCCATTTCCGCTGCACGTTGCAGCGCCATCGTTCAACCCGCGATAATATCGGTGGAGGATTCCGTATGCGTACACGATTGTTCGTCTTGGGCACATTTTGGCTGATTGCCATCCACACCGTTGCGGCACAGCCGCCGCAAGATACCGCCGGAGAGCCAATCCAAGGGGAGTATGTGGTGACCGCGTTTGAGAACACGGCGGGGTTCGGCGTGTCCGGTCAGAGTGCGCTGCAGGATGGCGTGTGGAAGGTTGATTTCAACGCTGTCTCCGAGGCGCAGCTTCAACATTCGCTCTCCATGTTTGGCAAGCCGGAGGAACTTACCCTCTGGGTCGGCGGCGGGCGGCCCGGAAACGTGCTAAAACTCCGCATCGCCTCGCATTTTCAAACCTTTGAACGCGAACTTGGACGCTTAAATGGCGCGGATCAGGTGTTTTCCGTTCCGCCGCCCCCCAGCGGCTGGACCTTGCTCGGTATTGATGAAGGCGAGATCTCGTATCCCCTGCGGCTCTCCACCCTGGTTGCCGAACGCGGCGATGGCCCGGCACAGCCTGTGGAGATTCTCCTGCATGAACTCCGCTGCAAAACCAAAATTCCACGGGCGGGCGCCATTGCATTGTTGGCCAAAAATGACCCCGCGGACACCGTTCGGGAAAAGTCCGCCGTGTCCTTTTCCTGTGACGCGTGGAACCTGCTGGACCATGAGGTGGAAGGCGCGCTCGCCATCACGGTTCGCGACTGGGAAGACCGGGTGCTTCATTGTGAACACCGGACCTGGACCCTGCCCGCAAGGGGCGTGCGGGCAGCCTGCCGCGCCGAGGTTGCCGTGCCCGTCCCGTCGAATTTTGCCGAGGCGGAATTTCGCTTTGAGGCACCGGGGCTTGCGCCCGTCACCGCGCAGGCCGCGTTCACCAAACCTATCGAAGCCGAGGGCGATTCGGCGTTGAATCCCGGTGCTCCGTGGGGGATGGGCGTGTATTTATACCGTTATGGCGATTCGCCGGAGGGGTATGCGCAAATGGAACGTGCGGCCGCCTTGGCCCGGGCGGCGGGCGTCAAATGGTCGCGGGAGGAATTCAGTTGGGCAAGCACCGAGCCGGTGCGGGGCCAGTTCGACTTCCATTATTACGATCACCTTGTGGACACCGCGCACCGGCACGGCATCAGTGTGTATGGATTGCTTTCGTATTGGAGCAACTGGACCAAGCCGTACACGGAAGAAGGCGTGGACGATTTTGCGGTCTGGGCGCGGGCCGTGGTGCATCATTTCAAGGACCGCATCAAGCACTGGGAGGTGTACAACGAGCCAAACATCTTTTTCTGGGCGGGGCCGAAAGAGTTGTATCCCGCCTTGGTGAAGAAATGTTACGAGGTCATCAAGGCGGAGGATCCGGAGGCCCAGGTCTTGGCGATCAGCACCGCGGGCGTGGATAAAAAGTTCATTCAGCAGTGCCTGGACGCCGGCGCGCCGTTGGATATTCTCACGATTCACCCCTACCGTCAGCATTTGGCCGAAGAGTCCTTTATCCGGGAACTGCGGAGTACCGGGAAACTCGTCGGGAACCGCCCGGTGTGGATCACCGAAATGGGGTGGAGCACCCATGTGGGCAATGTGAGCGAACGGGCGCAGGCGCAATTGCTGGCACGCGCCTATCTCTCCGCCGTGGCCTCGGGGGCGGTTCAGAACATAAGTTGGTATGATTTCCGCGATGACGGCCACGACCCCTTCTACTTCGAGTCGAATTTCGGGGTGTTGCGCGAAGACATGGCGCCCAAACCCGCCTATCGCGCCCTGGCCACCCTCTGCACCGCGCTCTCGCGGGGCAAGCCCACTATCCCGCGAAAATCCATGGAGGGAATATACGTGCTTGGCATGGGGGGAAGCTGGGCGGTTTGGGCCCCCAAAGAACCCCGCGCCGTCACCTGTAAGGTGCGCAAAGGCCACGTTACCGTGAAGAATCTCATGGGCGATATCCTCCTCCAGGCGGAGGCCGGGAAGAAACTCACTATCCCGCTCCGCCCCGGATATCCCGTCTTCATCACCGGAGGGGAAGTCCGCATGAAAGCCGCAAAGACGCCCGCCGGGAAACACGAGTGAAACAGCATTATTTGTTAGTGCGTGACGCAGGAAGGTTCGACAGGATGCGCACGGGAATTCCATTTGCCACGGCAGGCTCAATGAAATGCCAGCCCTGTTTAATAAAGAAAATCTCCGCCGTTTCCATGGTGTCATGTCCGCGTGCATCGTAGCGTACTTCGGGTATGTGCCGCCAACCTTGAAAAAATCCCTTGACCTGATCATTGCTGTATAGTTTAGACTTTCCTTCGAGCGCTCAACTTACTGGCGCGGTTCGCGGCCGTGCCAAGGCCGGGAACCCCGCGCGCGACCCGTTCCAAGACGTCAGAATGGGTGTTGCCGGGGTTGCCGGAAGCAAGTACTGCAAGGCAGGAGAATCATCATGAAAATCGGGCAGTTGGCGCGTGAATTCGGCCTCAGCCGGGGCACGTTGCTGCATTACGACGCCATCGGGCTGTTGCGCCCGTCCGCGCGCAGCGACGCCGGATACCGGAGTTATTCGGAGGAGGACGTGGATCGGTTGCGGCGCATCTGTCTGTATCGTTCCGCGGGCATGCCGCTGGGCGATATCCGCCGCATGCTGGCGAGTACGGAACCCAAAGGATATGCCGTCATTCTGCGCCGCCGTCTGGCCGCGCTCAGCGAAGAGATTGCCCGGTTAAAACGTCAACAACAAGTGATTGTGCGTTTATTGGCCACGCACAAAACCAAAGAGGATCAAGAAATGCTGAACAAAGAACAATGGATCGCCCTCATGCGGGCCACCGGTTTGACGGACGACGATATGCACCGATGGCACCGGGAATTTGAGAAAATGTCGGGTTCCGCTCATGAGGAATTCCTGACGTCGCTCGGTATTGAAGCCGGCGAGATCAAGGAAATCCGTGCTTGGTCGCGCAAAGCATAACGCGTGAAGGCAATGAATTCGGATGTCAGGGCCGGGATTTTCCGGCCCTGATTTTTTTGTATTCCCGGCGCAAAATGGGTACGCTGATAGGCGTTACAAACACTGGCGAGGCCCGGAAGGGAAAGGATTCTCCTTCTTGAAGGGCCGGGTTAAGCAGGAATACGCACTATGCACGATGCGCGAACGGCGCCGAAGCTGTCGGTGGTCATCCCGTTGTATTGCGAAGGCAATCATTTTCAGGCGTCATTCCAGGAGATAAAAAAAGCGGTGCTGGAAACCGGATTGCCGCACGAATTTGTCCTGGTTGATGATGGGTCGAACGATGCCACGTGGTTGGTGGTGCGGACGCTGGCCAAGGAGGAACCCGCCCTGCGCGCGGTTCGCTTCAGCCGTAATTTCGGGAAAGAAGCCGCCCTCCGTGCCGGCCTGGAATATGCCACCGGGGACGTAGTTGTTGTGATGGATGGCGATTTGCAGCATCCCCCGGAACTCATTCCGGAAATGGTCCGCTTGTGGCGTGAGGAATCCTTCGAGATTGTTGATGCCGTGAAGGCGGACCGGGGCCGGGAATCCATGGTGTACGCATATTTTTCCAAGGCCTTCTATACGATGCTGAACCTGTTGTCGGGCTATAACGTCAAGAATTCCAGCGATTACAAATTGCTGGACCGCAAGGTGGTGAATGCCTTGCTGTCCATGGAGGAGTCCTGCACTTTTTTCCGCGGCATGACCGAATGGCTCGGATTCCGCCATGGCACCGTTGCCATGAATGTCCGGGAGCGCGCGGCGGGAACGACTTCCTGGTCCACCTTGCGCCTTATCCGGCTTGCCTTGGTGGCCATTACCTCGTTCAGTACGTCCGCGTTGCACATCGTCACCTTCCTGGGCGTGGTCTTCCTTTTCTTTGCCGCCTTGCTGTTTATGTACACCGCCTTCTACTGGGTTATCGGCAGGGCGCTGCCCGGCTTCTCCACGGTTATTCTGTTGCAACTCATCATCGGGGGGTGCACTATGATGGGGCTTGGCATTATAGGCGAATACATGACCAATATGTACTGGGAAATGAAACGGCGTCCGCGCTATCTTGTCAGCGAAACCCTTGGCAACGCGCCCGCCACTCCACCGGAACAATAAGCCGATAACAACGAATGAGCGGAATTATTGGAACCATGGATCGAAGAACAGGCGATACTCAACAAATTGATGGCGGTTATCAGCACCGGGCCATTCAATCGAAGAATCCGATCCAGCGGTTTTGGCATGAATCCAAACGCATGTTGATATCGGATTTGATGCCCCCGGAGACTTCCGATTTCGTGTTGGATGTCGGTTGCGGGTCCGGCGTCATTACGTCTTTTCTTGGTGAACGAAGCCGCCGCGCCCTGGGCATTGATGGAAATTTAGAAGCCATAACGTATGCCCAGGAACATTTCGCCTCTGAAAATGTGTCTTTTCTGCAAGGGCTCGTGGATGACCAGCTTCAATTGGACGAACCGCCGGACAAAATCTATTGCCTGGAAGTAATTGAACACATCCATGAGTGGCAGGGGCTAGCCATGCTGAAGAGTTTCAAAAACCTCCTCAAGCCCGGGGGCAAGGTTTTTCTCACCACGCCCAATTACCGCAGCCTTTGGCCCCTGATTGAATACGGAATGGACCATTTGACCCGCGCCCCGAAAATGCAGGGGGATCAGCATATCGCCAAATATAACACCTCCAAGCTTGCACAGCTTGCCAAAGACGCGGGATTCTCCGTCAGTACTCTTGCAACCTCTTGTTTTCTGGCCCCGTGGATCGCGCCCCTGAGCTGGCGCGGAGCCGAGTGTATGCACCGGTTCGAGACAAAATCCGGTATTTTCCCCGGCTCGATAATCGTGTGTGTCCTGCACATGGAACAATCGTGATGGTTTTCCGCCCGTGACGTATGGTTGCACTTCTGCCTTGCGTTATCCATAAGCGCAAGGACCTGTCAATTTTATATTGCCGTCAAATTGGGGTGTACCAGATGAAACAATGCTCGCGCGAAGCATTACGGCGTTTTTCCGGATCTTGCCAGCCCGGGAAAAGCGTGAATTACCTTCATGCGTGTTTCTATGAAACCGGACCCTCATGCCGGTATACTGAATTGGGCAGAAGGATGCCTGAACGCATAAGGAGACTTCGGGGTGGTGTTTTCCGCACGTGCCGTTTGTTGTATGTTGGCGTTGAGTTTCCTGGGAGGCGCCGGGAATGGATACAGTGCCGCCCTGGTGGATGAGGCCTCGCTGGTCCATGCAAGCGATTACACGTTCGGATATTATCCCTATGGGTGGCGGCCTCCGAAAAAGGATGCCCCCGTCCGCTTTGCGGTTCAGACCAACCGCTATGCGTTCCTGTTGGATGCCTCACGGGGCCGCATCAACCGCATGGGCCCCATCGTCAAGCCGCTGGATGGCGGGGCGGCGGTGAATCAGGGGAATGAAGCGCTTGAATCACTTCCCGAAGCGGAGTTGACCTTTGCCCTGACGTGGAAGGGCCGGGTTTTCCCTGTGGGAACGGGCACGAGCGACCCAAGGCAGGTATGGTTATACCGTGTGGGAAAATATCTTCAGCATTTTTCCATACAGCATGTTCAAATTGGAGGGTTGAGTTCAGGCGCGGGGTTGGAAGGGGTTCATGCGTGGATGGAAGGGTATGCCTGGAGCGATCGGGTGGCATTACAACTTCATACCGTTTCGTACAAGAATCACATCACGCCCCCGCATGGGCTGGATAAAGTGACTTCCGCGGTTCTGCTTACTATTCCCAAGGAATACAGCATTATTGAAATGCTTGGGGAAGATAATGCCTGGCGTGAAGCAAAGGAAGGCGAAGATTCTGACCGCGCTGTGGTGATGCGAAACCCGGCAGGACAGGGTATCGCGCTATTGACTCTTCCTGGTCAAAACCAACATGTGCGGCGGATGGCCGACACCCACATAGCTTTAGAGACGGAACCTGTATCTATACCGGAAGAAGGTTTGCAGACCTTTTCCTGTGTGGTGATTCCCTCCGCGGATATACGCCGGGATGCCTTGCGGGAAGTCCGCCAGATGGCGGCCGCGGTAGCGGGGCGCATCGAGGTGTCTGCGGAAGGGATGGCTCCTTATAGTGGTGCGCTTCAGGTGGACTATGATGCCGTAAAGGGATGGCACCAGATTCTGCTGGGGGATAATCCTGATGTCAATACGATGGAGCGCGTACGGGTGAGGTTGAATAATGCAGAACCTGAACCACGTACGGTTCGTTTGAATTTCGCCAAGATTGGAGGCAATTTTTCAATTACGGGGATGTCGCCGGTGCTGCGGGATAAGAATGGTTATCCCATCGGGCTTCCCGTTCAAATTTCCAAGAACTGGCATTGTGCTCCGCCGTGGTTCAATGGGATTGCAATGCTGGAACTTGGGGCGAATCAATCACTGGAACTGGAATTTGATCTGGCGTACAGCCGGTGGGGAGGAGTCCCGGCGGCGGCGCATGCGCAACTGTGCCTTGTGGGGTATGGCGGCAACCAGCTTTGGGATGAAATGGCGATTGGCTCCTTCGGGGAGAGCATTTGCTATGACGCGGATGTAAATCTGGGCCGTTCGATGGTGGACGACATGCGCCCATTGATGGTCTGGGGCATGGGCGCTCAACCGAAGACCCAATGGAGTTGGACGCATAATGTGGGCGGTTGTGATTTCCTGACGTTGTTTGCCGAGGGCAGTCCGGACCGGAAATTCCTTGGGCGTCAGAAAACCTTATACCGCAGCTATGGGCCGGTGTTAACAGATGTGATCTATTCCGGGCAGACCCCTGACGGGGCCATCCAATCCTGCATTCGCACGCAAAGTTGGCGTTCCGATGACTATGTCCGGGCACTGTATACGTTGCGGTATGACGTAACGAAGCCTGTGGAAAATATTGACCGGCTCGCGTTTTTTCAATTGGGTGCGGACCACTACAACTCGATTCAGTTTCAAAAGATTGCACGGGGTTCCAGTGCGGGAATGGATGAACTATGGGAACCCGCAACAGGCGGATGGACCTATAGCCGAAGGAGCCAGGAATTGCCGGGAACACAGCCCTGGATCGGCCTGTTGGGTGTTCAGAAGACACCGCGGGAGGCCTATCCCAAAGATGATCAGGGTGCGCTGGCGGATAAGGCAATGATAGTTCGGAGTTGGAAGGCAAAGCTGGACGGAATGGAATGTGCCACACCGCGATATTCCGTGTTTGGAACGGAGGATGGCATGAAAAGCGCCTTGGTGGAGTTGTCGCCCCCGCCGGATAGCCAAAAACTGGAGCGGGGCGATTTTGTCGAAGCGCAGGTCGAAGTGCTCATCCTGCCGCAAAAAGCGGAAGACTATTATGGACCCAACCAAAACCTGATGGCCGCCTTAAAAACACAACGAGAGCCTTGGGCACTGACCCTTCGTGAAGCGACAGGATCAAACATCGAAGTGAAGGTTTTCATTGGCACTTTGGAAAACACTTGTCCCGTCCGCATTCGCGCGGAGAAAGGCCAGCGCGCGGAATTCAGCGTCACGGGCGGGATCGGATACACCCCGGTCACCATCACGGGCGCGACCCAAAATGTTGGTTTCCGGCTGGAAAAGAGGGGGGCTAACGGGGTTCCCGAAGTAATTGATGAATCATCATCCGTGGGTAACGATTGGTGGCAGGCTGATTTTAATCCTGTGACAGGGACTTGGGACCTTACCTTCACGCTTTCCCTCGATGCCCCTAACAATGAACGAAAAGCACAGGTTTTTTCTTTGAAGACAAATTCCGTCGCTAAACAATAGAAAAGAAACGAAAGGACACAACATGGCACTATTTTTAAGGCACACTGTTTTCCTTGCCGCCTTGTGTGCATGCCTGTCGGCCTTGGCCGGACCTGCTCCGGCGGCCTATTGGAAACTTCTGGAGGATGGGCAGGACAGTTCTGGAAACAATGTTCATTTGGAGAATCACGGGGTGAAATTCGGGGCTGTTGTTCCCGATGGCAGCCGTGCCGCGCGCTTTGATGGGCGTGGCGCGTTTTTGG
>CAYXPO010000193.1:0-8152 GCA_964466925.1 uncultured Nitrospirales bacterium | reverse complement strand
GCCGGCGCGGGCGGGGGGGGGTCAACCGTAATACGATTTCAGGTACAAATCGCGAATCTCGCTGATAAGGGGGTACCGTGGGTTATTGCCGGTGCATTGATCGTCAAAGGCCAGTTCGCACAATTCATCCAGCTTCGCCAGAAAGGCCTCTTCCGGTACGCCCGCGTCGCGGATGGTGACCGGCAGTTCGAGGTCCGTCAGCATTTTCTGGACGGCGTCAATGAGGCGTTCCACTTTTTCGTTCAACGTTTCACCGCCGCATCCGAGGTAATCGGCCACCCGCGCATAGCGTTCCTTGGCCATGGGGTGGGTGTATTGCGGGAAGGCGGCCTGCTTGCGCGGCACGGATGTCATGTTGTAGCGGATGATGTGCGGAATCAAAATGCCATTGGCGACGCCATGGGGAATATGGAAGGCGGAACCCAGTTTGTGCGCCATCGAGTGGCACAGCCCCAGGAAGGCGTTGGCGAAGGCCATCCCCGCGATGGTGGCGGCATAGTGGACCTTTTCCCGCGCCTTGGGATTGTTCGCGCCGTCCCGGCAGGAATCCGGCAGGTATTTGAACAGCAGGCGCAATGCTTCAATGGCCAGGCCGTTGGTGTATTCGGAGGCCGTGGTCGCCGCCAACGCTTCAATGGCATGCGTAATGGCATCCACGCCGGAGGCCGCGGCAAGCCCCCTGGGCATGCTCAGCACCAGTTCCGGATCGACAATGGCGATGTCGGGCGTCAATTCGTAGTCCGCAATCGGGTATTTTACGCCCGCGGCGTCGTCGGTGATAACCGCGAAGGGCGTCACTTCCGAACCGGTGCCCGACGTCGTCGGGATGGCCACCATGAGCGCCTTCTTGCGGCTCTTCGGAAAACGCACCACCCGTTTGCGGATATCCATGAACCGCATCGCAAGGTCTTTGAACCGCAATTCGGGATGCTCGTACATCAGCCACATGATCTTGGCCGCGTCAATGGCCGAACCGCCGCCCAGCGCGATGATCACATCCGGTTTGAAGCCCGTCAACAGGTGCAGGCCTTTTTTGACCGTGCTGATGTCCGGGTCGGGCTTCACGTCGAAAAACACCTCCGACTCAATCGCCAGCTTGTCCAATTCATTGGTCACTTTTTCCGCGTAGCCCATCTCGAAGAGGGGGCCGTCCGTCACGATGAACGCGCGTTTGCGGCAGGCCAGTTCTTCCAATGCGCCCACGAGGCTGCCATATTTGAAATATACCTGCGAGGGAACACGGAACCACAACATGTTTTCGCGGCGTTCCGCCACGGTCTTGATGTTCAGCAGATGCCGCACCCCCACGTTCTCACTGACGCTGTTGCCGCCCCATGATCCGCAGCCCAGCGTCAGTGAAGGCTCCAGGCGGAAGTTGTAGATGTCGCCGATGGCGCCCTGCGAACTGGGCATGTTGATCAAAACCCGCCCGGTTTTCAGTTTGCGGGAGAACAGGCTCATGCGGTCTTTTTGCAGCGGGTCCGTGTACAGCACGGAGGTATGGCCCATGCCCGCGTATTCCACCAGGGCAACGGCCTTCTTCACCGCGTCCTCGAACGTGGCGGCGCGGTAGAACCCCAAAATGGGGGAGAGCTTTTCATAACTGAAGGGTTCTTCCGGGCCGATCCCTTCCACCTCGCCCAGCAGCACCTTGGTCTTTTCCGGCACCTCAAATCCGGCCATGCGCGCTATGGTGTGGGCGGACTGGCCGACGATTTTCGCGTTCAACTTTCCGTTCACCACAATCACCGCGCCCACCTTGGCCCGCTCTTCGGCATTCAGGAAATACCCGCCGCGCCAATCGAACTCACTGCGCACCGCCTCATACGCGGCGTCCACCACAATCACCGATTGTTCCGAGGCGCATATCACCCCGTTGTCGAAAGTCTTGCTCAACAGAATCGAGTTGACCGCCAGGGCGATGTCCGCCGTTTCATCTATCACCGCCGGCGTGTTGCCGCTGCCCACGCCAATGGCCGGCGTACCCGAGGAATACGCCGCCTTCACCATGCCCGGGCCGCCCGTCGCCAATATCAGCGCAATATCCGGATGCCCCATGAGTTGTTGCGACAGCGGCACCGTGGGTTCGTCTATCCAGCCGATAATCCCGTCGGGGGCGCCCGCCTTGACCGCCGCGTCAAGCAGCAACTTGGCCGTTTGCACCGTGCATGCTTTGGCCCGGGGATGCGGGGAGAAAACGATGCCGTTGCGGGTTTTCAGCGCCAGCAGCGCCTTGAAAATGGCGGTCGAAGTGGGATTCGTGGTCGGAACAATGCCCGCGATGACGCCTATGGGCTCCGCCACCCGGTGAAATCCGTTCGTGGCGTCTTTTTCGATCACCCCGCACGTCTTCTCATCCCGGTACTTGTTGTAAACAAATTCGGACGCAAAATGGTTCTTGATCACCTTGTCTTCCATAATCCCCATCCCCGTCTCCTGAACCGCCGCCTTTGCCAGCGGAATCCGCGCCTGATTCGCCGCCATCGCCACCTGACGGAAGATTTCATCCACCTGCTCCTGGGTATATCCCGCATATTTCCGTTGCGCCGCCGCCGTCCGCTTCACTAATGCATCCAGCGCCGCCGCCGAAGCCTCTGAGTCCACCACGGATGGGTGCGCGCCGCTCTTGCACTCCGGCATGGGATTGTCCGAAGTGGGGGCTTTTGTATAGGTGGCGGGGGGAACGGATGCTGTCATCGTGCTCATACTCGATTGTCTCCTGGCCTAGGGCCGGTTAACTCCGCCGTAGATTCGGTGAGGTACTGCCTTTCACCTTCCGCGGCATATTCGAGAAATATTTATCGAGAATTTCTTATCGAGAAACATTTCTCGAATAGATTCTGCCACACTACCCCGCGTTTTGTCAAGTGGAAATACTGCCCAGGCGACGGGCACGTAAAAGGAAAGAACGAAAATGAGGTAAATGACGCAATGGAAATGAATTAGAGCAGGCCGAAAGTATCATTCAGGAAATGGGGGCGAACCAGAAGTGCAGGGTTGGACCCCTTGTTTTCCAGTTCGAAGACAAGGCCTCCAAGACCCGTCGTCCGGATAATGGTGATCAATCCGAGGCGGTTTCCATTACCTGGACGGTTTCTTTGGGGTCCCGTCGTCCTGGCCGGTAAGGCAGCAAAGCCGTAAACCAGACGATGTAAATGGTCAGCGCCCAAATGGCTAAATGCTCCAAGAGCGGAAAATGGTCCAGACGCTGCAAGGCATCGTCCCAATATTGGGCGGCCTGACCTTTTGAAGCAGTGAGGAGGGCGCCTATCGCCTCAAAGACATAGTGCCATTGGACCCGTGCGAGAACGGTGCCCACCACGGCGGCGCAGACCAGGTAGGGGCCGATGAACCGCCAATAGGCCGCTTTCCCATCCGTGGCGAAATTTCGGTCATTAAATTTGTCCTTGAGTAACAACACACCGTGCCAGACCATCCCGAAAAAGAAGCCGATGATGATCCAGGACGCGCAGAACACATGGAGTTTATTCGAGCTTATGGCCCCGAAATACTTATAGTGGGCATCGGGAAACACTCCCGTAAACGCGATGCCGGCGCACCCCGCCAGGAATAAATACATGCCGACTTGGGCTCCTCTTTTGGAGATAACCTGGAACCGGTGATGCACATAGAATATGACGGGCACCAAGGCGGTGCCGCAGAAAACCATGGCCAGCGTGAAAACCCAGAACCAGTCCGGGTTATGCCGTTCGTCAAAACTCCCGAGCGCGCTCAACATTTGCTGATGGATTGAATACTCCCGGCCTGTTTCATACCCCATCCGTGCGCACAACACAAGACCCCAAAAGACCACCACAATGATGGCCAGATGCCAGCGAATCTCCCGGAGGGTGTGCCGGCCTGATATACACCGCCGTACTGTTTCCATAGCCGCATTGCTCCAAATGATTAAGGATGATTTCCACAATTTTACCCGTTTCCCATCTAAAACGCCAACTTGCCGTCCCGGAGAAAAAGTTGTACCGGAGGCACCGAGGCACTATAGTGAAGCGGGTTTTGAAAACCCAGGGTAGCGGCGTGCGTTGACGCGGAAGAAACGGTTTGTGTATCCAGGCTCGGCCGGCGGCAAAAGAACAGCAGGGAAGCTGGAAGGCGAATGCGGATAAAGCGCTATAGTGTATTGCCCGGATTCCCGCTTGCGGGTGGGTTTGCCCTCACCTATTTGAGCCTGCTGGTATTGATACCGTTTGCGGCACTGTTTCTCAAAGTCTATCAAATGAGCTGGCCGGATTTTGTGCAGGCGGTGACCGCCCCCCGGGTGCTGGCTTCTTACAAGTTGAGTTTGGGCGCCTCGTGTGCGGGCGCCCTGATTAATGTGGTGTTCGGCCTGATTGTGGCCTGGGTGCTGGTGCGGTATTCCTTTCCGGGGAAACGGCTGTTCGACGCCCTGATTGATCTTCCGTTCGCCTTGCCGACGGCGGTGGCGGGAGTGACGCTGACCACGCTTTATTCCTCCAATGGATGGATCGGGCGCCTTCTGGAGCCGCTGGGAGTCAAGGTGGCCTTCACCCCGATAGGCATCATCTTGGCCCTTACGTTCATCGGGTTGCCGTTCGTGGTCCGTGCCATACAGCCCGTGCTGGAAGACCTGGAAGGGGAGGTGGAAGAGGCGGCGGCCTGCCTGGGGGCCGGGCGCTGGTATACCTTTTCCCGGGTGATTTTCCCCACCATCCTGCCGGCGATGCTGACGGGCTTTGCGCTGGCGTTCGCGCGGGCGCTGGGGGAGTATGGTTCGGTGGTGTTCATTTCCGGCAACATGCCCATGAAGACTGAAATTGCCCCCCTGCTCATCATGACCAAACTCGAACAATTCGACTACCAAGGCGCGGCGGCCATCGCACTGGTCATGCTGCTGTTGTCCTTTGTGATTTTGTTCAGCATCAACATGCTGCAATGGTGGAGCGGACGCCGCTATGTACCCCGGTAAGACCGCCCCCCTAAAGCACCGCGTCACCGATGATCCCTGGTGGCCGCGCATAACGCTTATTGCCCTTGCGCTGGCCTTCTTAAGCATCTTTCTGGTTTTGCCGTTGATTTTGGTGTTCACCCAAGCCTTCGGGGAAGGCATTTCCGCCTATTTCCGCGCATTGCGGGATCCCGACGCTTTGTCGGCCATGCGGCTTACGGTGCTGGTGGCGCTGGTGGCGGTGCCCCTAAACACGGTGTTCGGCATCGCGGTGGCTTGGTGTGTCGCCAAATTCCATTTTCCGGGAAAAGGGCTGGTGGTCACCGTGATTGACTTGCCGCTTTCCGTCTCGCCGGTGATATCCGGGCTCATTTACATGCTGCTGTTCGGGGCGCAGGGGTATTGGGGTCCCTGGCTCATGGAACACAATCTTAAGATTATTTTCGCCCTGCCGGGGATTCTCCTGGTGACACTGTTCATCACCGTGCCGTATATCGCGCGGGAATTGATTCCGTTGATGCAGGAACAGGGCATTGAAGAAGAGGAGGCGGCCCTGCTCTTGGGGGCGGGAGGCTGGCGCACCTTTTTTCAGATTACGTTGCCAAACATCAAATGGGGCCTGATCTACGGGGTGATTCAGTGCAACGCCCGCGCCATGGGGGAATTCGGGGCGGTGTCAGTGGTGTCGGGACATATCCGGGGCAAGACCAACACCCTGCCTTTGCAGGTGGAAATCCTATACAATGAATACAACTTCACGGCCGCTTTCGCGGTGGCTTCGCTGCTGGCGTTCCTGGCGCTGGTGACGCTGGTGGTGAAACACCTGGTGGAGTGGCAATCGCAACGGCGCGAGGAACGTGCGCGCCAGGAGCCATACACGTGACCATTGAAGTGCGTCATATCACGAAACGCTTCGGCAATTTCACGGCTTTGGACGATGTAAGTTTGACCGTTCCCTCCGGAACCCTGGTGGCCCTGCTGGGACCGTCGGGTTCTGGAAAAACCACCCTGTTGCGCATCATCGCGGGGCTGGAACAACCCGATTCCGGCGCCGTTTATCTTAATGGAGGCGACTTTACCGAGAGCGCCCTGCGCGAACGGAAAGTGGGGTTCGTGTTTCAGCATTACGCCCTGTTCCGCCACATGACGGTATTCAACAATGTTGCGTTTGGACTCAAGGCGCGGCCCCGGCGGGTGCGTCTCCCCAAGGCCGAAATCCAGGACCGGGTGTTCCGTTTGTTGCGCCTGGTGCAATTGGACCAGTTTGCCGACCGCTATCCCTCCCAATTGTCCGGCGGGCAACGTCAGCGGGTGGCTTTGGCCCGCGCGCTGGCCGTTGAGCCGGAAGTGATGCTGCTGGACGAGCCCTTTGGCTCGCTGGACGCCCAAGTGCGCAAGGAACTGCGCCGCTGGCTGCGCCGCCTGCACGACGAACTGCACATCACCAGCGTGTTCGTCACCCACGATCAGGAAGAAGCCATGGAAGTGGCGGATACCGTGGTGGTCATGGACGCGGGCCGGATTGAACAGCTTGGCACGCCGGGGGAAGTTTACCACCAGCCCGCGAACGCCTTTGTGTACAAGTTTATTGGGGATGTGAACCTGTTCCGCGGGCGGATGGTGGACGGGGACCTGCAACTGGAACAGGGGCCGCAACGGGAGGAGCCGCCGCAAAGCGTGTTTGTGCGCCCGCATTCCTTTCAAATTTCCCGCGAACCCGGGGGGCCCAATTCCTTCCGTGCGGTGGTGGAGCACATCAACCCCGCCCGTCCCCTGGTCAAATTAGAACTCCTCAATGAATGGGGGGAACTGGTCCATGTGGACATATCGCACCAGCGGTTCAGCGAGCTTCGGCTGGAAAAAGGAACGGCGATTTACGTAATGCCGACCCAATTCAAGGTTTTTTAACGTTTTTCTTGCAAAAATCCGATATTCCGTTTACAATACACATGGTACTCGATAGCGGCTGAACATCGTGGGAAGGACTATGCGTCCCATGCGTCGTCGTGGCTTTACCTTGATTGAATTGTTGGTGGTTATTGCCATCATCGGGATTCTGGCGGCCCTTTTGTTGCCGGCGCTGGCCCGGGCGCGGGAAATGGCGCGGCGGTCCAGTTGCCAGAACAACCTGAAACAAATGGGGCTGGTGTTCAAGATGTACGCCAACGAGTCCAAGGGGCACTGGTGGCCCACCATCCGTAAAGCCGAGGGGGATAATTGCGATCAGAATGTTTCGGTGTCCCGGCGGCTGTGGAGCCCGGACGGAAGGCTGCTGATACCGGAATATCTGGAAGACATGTTTATCCTGCTGTGCCCTTCGGATCCCGAAGCGATGGACTATCAAACGGGCGCGGTTTGGCGCTTCGACGGCGATGAAAAAAAAGCGTTGTCCCCGTGCCGGGGATACGGCCCCTCGTATTTGTATTACAGTTGGGTCTTCAAGCCGGAATATTACCTTCAGCCTCCGGTGCACGAACGCATGAACCTCGTCAACAAGGATTTTGATACGTGGATTGATCCGGGATTCCGGAATGCGTTTCTACCCCGGGTGTTGCAATGCACCACGGCGGTCACGGACCAAAATTTCAAGATTTTCGATGAAGACATCAAATTCACGCACGCCACCTTCGGCGAAATCACCCTGTACCGCATCCGGGAAGGCATTGAGCGGTTCATGATTACGGATATCAACAATCCCGCCGCCTCGGCGCTGGCGCAGACCGAGATTGCGGTGCTGCACGACGAATTGAGCGCCCGGATTCAGGAAATCGGCGCCCCGAACGCCAATCACGTGCCCACCGGTGCAAATGTCTTATATCTGGACGGCCACGTATCCTTCGTGCTGTATCACAATCAATGGCCGGTGGTTTCCACGTGGTCCATTTTCATGCCGTATGGGGTGGAGGATGTCACCCCCCAGGCGGACTAAGCGCCTGTTCAGAAAAAGTGATTGACCCGGCGTATCGCTTTTCCTACAATGGATTGGGATGCTTTGTGGTAATCCATTAGGTGCCGTAGTCATGAAAGGCCTCTCCACCGGCGTGCGGGGACAGGCCAGTAAACGGGAGGAAGTTACGCCATGGTTGGTCCGGTATGTCCGCCTGTGCCCCGCCAGTGGGCTGTTCTTTTTGCGCTGCTCCTGTGGTGCACCGCCGCCCTGTCCGGCTTTGCGGAACGGGCCGTGGGGTACGCCCCCGATGCGGATGAACTCAAGATTATCAATAC
>CAYXPO010000192.1:0-8179 GCA_964466925.1 uncultured Nitrospirales bacterium | reverse complement strand
GTCCGACCGGCGCCATCGTGTGGATAGAGGAATCGGGTGAGATCACAAGAGGGCCGGAGGCGAAGAAAATAACCCGTAAGTCGCCCCTGCCCATAGCCCAAGAAACGGTAGCACGGATGTGATGAAACAGAACGAGTCCATCAAATATCCAGGCAAGGCGGCGGTGCTGGACACCCATGCCGCGGCGTCTTACAGCCGTCCCAGTCTTCCTGAACATCCCGGGGAATCCGTGGCCGCGACGGCGGGCCGCGCCCTGAGCGGCTTGCGTGCGGCGCATCCGGGGCCGAGCCTGAACGGCGCGCACGGGGTGCTGCGTTCGGACGTGGGCCAGCGGCTGACCTATGTGCTGGACATGGCGCAGTCCGGCGACTATCATGCCATTGACGACGCCGCGTTGTTTCAACTGGCGGCGCGGAATGTGCAGGAAGTCTGCGATCTCAATCTGATCGCCCGGAAAATTGCGGAAGAGGCGCTTGTGCCGGGTATTGTGGTGCATGAGGACTCTCCCGCGTTTGAATCCGTGCTGCTTCCGGAAGAAGGGCTGTTGAAGGAATTTATCGGCGCGCCGGAGGACCTTATTGACACTCCGACGCCCGCCCAGCGGATGCTGTTTGGCACGAAGCGGCGGCGCGTTCCCATTTTGTGGGACGTGGACAATCCCGCGATGACGGGGTCGGTGTTGAAGCCGGGCGCGCAAATGCGTAGTGTGGCGGCGCAGGGGCCGTTTTTTCTGGGACATGTTCAGGAGATTGCGGACCGCGCGATGGATCAATTTTATGCGCTGACGGGTCGCCGGTACCGGCGGGTGAGCGCGCATCACGCGGAACAGGCCGAATATCTCATTGTGGCCCAGGGGGAATTGGTGAAATTGGCGGAGGCGGTGGCGGATTATTTGCGGAAAACCCGACAAATCAAGGCGGGAGTGATCAATATGACGATGTTTCGTCCATTTCCCGGAGATTTGCTGAGCGGATTGTTGAAGGGGAAAAAGGGTGTGACGGTTTTGGAGCGGACGGATCAGCCGCTGGCGGAAGATCGTCCGATTATGCGGGAATTGCGCGCGGTAATGGTGAAGTGTCTGGAGAATGGCCGGGCGAAAGGCGCAGTGCCGTATCCGGGGTATGTTCCCTATTCGGCACAGGATATACCAGCGCTGTATTCGGGCGCGTATGGATTGGGCGGGCAAGGTGTGCGTTCCGAGGCGGTGGTGGGGGTGGTGGAGAACATGCTGGAGGGCGGCGGCAACAAGAAATCGTTTTATCTGTCCGTGGATTTCACACGCGAAACGCCCGCCACGCCCAAGCAGGAGATACATCAGAGTGAAGTGTTGGACGCGTATCCGCAGGTGAAGCACTTGAGCCTGCACGGCAGTGAGAATCCTGCGCTGCTCCCGGAACGGAGCATCACGGTGCGGATTCATGCGGCGGGCGGTCATGGCGACGCGGCACGGCATCTGGCATTGAGCCTTTTTGATGTCTTGGGGTTGCAGGTTCAGGCGCAACCGCAATACCCGGTGGTCAAGAAGGGGCGTCCGTCGGTGACCGTGCTGACCGCGGCAGCGGAACCCATACGTGTGAGCGGTGAACATGCGGAGTCGGATGTCGCGCTGTGCAGCGATCCGGAAGCGTTCCGGCAGGGCAATCCGTTGATCCGGATGAAATCCGGCGGCATGGTGCTGCTCCAGAGCGCGTTGTCTTCGGACGCGATCTGGGGGATGCTCCCGCTTCGGGCCCAGAAGTACATCGTACGGCACAAAATCCGGGTATATTTCCTGGATGCGGCGGCGATTGCCCGGGATATTGCCTCGGCGCCGGAGCGCCGCCGGCTGATGCAGGACATGGCGCTTCAGGGCGCGTTTTACAAGGTGTCGCCGGTGACCGCGATGACGCAGACCACGGAGGCCGCGCTGTTCCGGCTGTTTGGCGAGCATTTGCATGGGAAGGTGGGCGACGAAGAATGGAAGTCGCTTCGGCGGGGCTATGATGAAGTCAAGGAAATCACCGACAAGCCGCTGGGCGCGGAAAACGCCGAATCCCTGCGGAAAACACTGACAATCCCGCGCATGTTGAAACAGCAGCCGGCAAGCGATGCCGCGATCACGGATGCGCACCGGTTCTGGGAGCAAGTGGGCCACTTCTACCAAACGGGCGCGATGCGCGGCGAGCTTGCGGACCCCTTTATGGCGTTTGCGCTGACACCCGCCGTTACCGGCGTGTTTCGCGATCTGACCCCCACGCGGTCCATCCACCCGGAATGGACACCGGAAAAATGCACAGCCTGCGGCAAGTGCTATACGGTGTGTCCCGATAACGCGATTCATGGATTGGTGACGCCGGTGCTGGAAGTGTTTGAAACGGGGATTCGCTGTTTGGAAAAGGAAGGGCGCACGATAGAGCATTTGCGGGGCGCGGTGCGCACGCTGGAACGCACGCTGCGCCCGGTGTTGGCGCCCGGCATGGACGTAAAAACGGCGTTAAACCAGGTTATCGCGGAGGCGATGGCGGGGGCCGGGGATAATGCGGCGCTAAGAGAGGAATGGGACGCGCTGCGGGGAGTACTGGATGGATATGCCTTTGCGGTGACCGAACCGCATTTCACAGATCGGGAAAAGAGCGCGCGGGGCGCTGGATCGCTTTTCTCCATTGCTATCAATCCCTATGCGTGCAAAGGCTGCATGGCGTGCGTGTACGCGTGCACGGACGAAGCGCTCAAAGAAATTCCACAAACGGCGGTGAGCGTGCAGGCACTGCGGCAGTCGTGGGAGTTTTGGCTGGAATTGCCCACCACGCTGCCGGAGTATCTGACCCCCTCCCCCGCTCTTGGACCGTTGGAGACCCTGTTGCTGGATAAGCGTCATTGTGATCCCGCCATGTTTGGCGGCGGCACGTGCGCGGGCTGCGGCGAGGCGCTGGTGCTGCGCCTGTTCACCGCTTGCGTCGAAGCGCTGATGCAGCCGCGCGTGAAGAAACACGTGGCGCATATTGAAGAGTTGATTGAACGCTTGGAGCGGCATATACGCCTGAAATTGGCGGATAATCTGGAATTTGGCGATGCGGAGGCGGTGACCAAGGCCTTGGATCAATACGCGCAACGGGATATCACGCTGTCCGACCTCTCGCGTCAGTTGGATAACCGTCCGCTGGATTCGGAATGGCTGCGCTGGATCACGGGTGTGCTTTCCACGCTCAAACAATTGAAATGGCGGTATACGGAGGGCGTTACCAAGCGGGGGCGGGCCAATCTGGGCGTGGTGAACACCGCGGAATGCCCGGCCATGTCCGGCACGGCATTTCCCTATAATCCCTATCCCTTCCCGTGGTTGAACCATCAGTCGCCGGACGTGGAAGCCTTGGCGGCGGGGATTTTGGACGGCCACATGGCAAAGATGGCGGCGGGATTCACAGCCGTACGGATGGCAGAGTTGGAATTGGCGGGCGAGTACCGCTCCGACAAACATGACGCTTTTTTCGAGTCCTTCGATTGGCGGCAGTTTACCGATGAGGAATATTTGCTGTGTCCGCCGGTGGTATGCACGAGCGATGCGGGGACCCATGAATTCTTGGCGCTGGTGCGCACGGGCAAGCCAATTAAGGTGCTGCTGCTCGACACCCATGCGCGGTCCTGTGAACAGGAAGCGGCGTTGTCGGCGATGGCGTTGCGGCATGCGTATGTGATGCAGGGGGCGATCCATCATGCGGCGCATCTCGCGAAAGGATTTATCGAAGGATTGAATACGCGCCGGGCCGCGCTGTTTAACGTGGCGTGCCCCTGCTCGAATGAAGCGGGGATATCGCGGGCCACGTCGGGCGTGCAAAGCAAGTTGGCCGTGGAGTCGCGCGCGCATCCGCTGTTGCGGTACAACCCCGATTTGGGCGAAATGGTGCATGAACGGTTGACGTTGGAAGGCAATGTGTGCTTGGAGGCGGACTGGCCCTCCTATACGGTTGAATACCTTGCGGAAGACGGCACCCCCGCCAAAATGGAATATCCGCTTACTTTTGCGGATTTTGCCCTGACACAGGAGCGGTTCGCGGATCAATTCGTGGAAGCCCCCCCGGGGGACAGCGCGGTGAAGTTGGCGCCGTTGACGGAATTCCTCCAGATGGAGGCCGAGGACCGCGAAGGAATCTTCCCCTTTGTGTGGGCGGTGGACGAGGACCGGCATTTGCGGCGGATGATTCCGAGCGCAGGATTGCTTCAACAAACGCTGGCACGGCGGGAAGCATGGCGCACGCTGCAAGGATTGACGCAAACCGCGCGCATAACGGAAGCGGAGCCCAAGGCGGAGACGCCCATAGAGGAAACTCCCGTGATTGCTCACGTCCCTGTGGAAGAACCGGCGGTCTCCCCCGCTCCCGTGCCTCCCGTGGAACCGCCCCCCGCGCCTGAAGTGCCGCCCGCGCCCGCCGGCGGCGCGGCGGCAGGAGGCGGTCCGTCCATTCCGGACGACGGCGGTTATGTCGCGCCGTGGATTGATTCGGAGAAATGCTCCACGTGCGAGGAGTGCGTGAAGATCAACGCGGCGATGTTTGCGTATAACGAGAAGAAGAAAGCCTATATCAAGGATGCGCACGCAGGCCCGTACAAGCATCTGGTGCGTGCGGCGGAGAAATGCACGGAAAAGATCATTCATCCCGGCTATCCGGCGGATCGCACGGAGAAAGGGATCGAAAAGCTGATCGAGAAGGCGAAAAAGTTTATGTAGGGTTTAGGGTTTGGGGTATAGGGTTTGGCAAGAATCAGAATAAATGGAAAAAAAGTGAAGTTGTTACAGCGAAACATAAAGACGTTTGACCACGGAATACATCCGCCGGAGTGCAAGGAAGCGACGGCGGGCAGGCCGATCCGGCGTCTTGCGTTTCCGCCGCAGGTGATCGTGCCGTTGCAGCAGCATACGGGCGCTCCCGCGGTGCCAATGGTGCGCGAAGGCCAGGAGGTGGTGCGGGGCGAGCCGGTGGCCCGGGCGGGCGGGTTCGTATCCGTGCCGATGCATGCGCCGGTTACGGGAGTGGTGCATCACATTGGTTTGGGGCCAAGTCCCACAGGCGCCATGACCCCCTCCCTCTTTATCAAAACCTACCCGGGGGCCACCCAGGAAATTTTGTATGGCGCGCCCCGGGAAATAGCGCAAATGACGCCGGAAGAACTGGTGCTGGCGGTGCAGGACACCGGCATGGTGGGGCTGGGCGGCGCGGCATTTCCCACGCACGTGAAACTGGCGATTCCCAAGGGCAAGCAGGCCGATACGCTGATCATCAACGGTTGTGAATGCGAACCATATCTCACGACGGACCACCGGGTCATGCTGGAACGCGCGGACGATATTCTGGCGGGGGTGGCGGTGGCGGCGAAAGCGGTGGGCGCGCAACGGGTCATTGCGGGTGTGGAAGACAACAAGCCCGATGCCGTGGAGGCGCTCAAGGCGGTATTGGTGCGGTGCCCGTTGCAGGCCGAAGTGGTTCCGCTGCCCACCAAATATCCGCAGGGCGCGGAGAAGATGCTGACGAAAGCGTTGCTGGGGCGGGAAGTGCCTTCGGGCGGCTTGCCGGTGGATATCGGTGCGGTCATCATGAATGTGGCCACGCTGGCGCAGATCGGCGATTTGCTACCCAGGCACCAGGGATTGATTGAACGTGTCGTCACCATCACGGGGCCGGGTGTTTCCAAGCCGGGCAATTATCTGATGGCATTGGGCACCCCGCTGTGGTTTGCGCTGGACTATGCCGGATTCACCGGAAATGCGAATCAGGTGGTGTTTGGCGGGCCGATGATGGGGATGGCGATAAACTCTTTGGCGACCCCGATAACCAAAGGCGTCACGGGCATTGTGGCGTTCACCGAAGCGGTGGGTAACGGGCCGGGGAAACAGGTATATCCTTGCATTAAGTGCGGGTCGTGCGTGGACGCGTGTCCAATCCATTTGAACCCTTCGCGCATGGGGTTGCTTGCACGGAAGGGTCAGTATCAGGCGATGGAAGAGGAATTCCATCTGAATGACTGTTTTGAATGTGGATGCTGCAGTTATGTGTGCCCATCGGGCATTCCGCTGGTGCATTATTTCCGCGTGGCGAAGGCGGAGAACCGCCGGCGGCGGGCGCGGGAACAGGCGGCGCTTTCGGGAGGAACTTCCTGATGGCGCATGAACAAAGTTTCGTATTGCGCACTTCGCCGCATATTCATGCAGGTGCCTCCGTGCCGGTCATTATGCGGAATGTGGTGTATGCCCTGCTGCCGGTATGCGCATTTTCGGTGTACCTGTTCGGCCTCAGTGCGCTGGCGCTTCTGCTTTGCACCACGGCCGTCTGCGTACTTGCCGAACATGGGATATGCCGCCTTTCCAACAAAGCAACCACCATCACGGACTGGAGCGCGGTGATCACGGGGTTGCTGTTGGCATTGACGCTGCCGCCGGGCTTTCCCCTGTGGATGGCGTGCGTGGGGGGCTTGGTCGGCATGGTGGTGGGCAAAATGGTTTTTGGCGGGTTGGGGTATAACCTGTTTAATCCGGCGTTGGTGGGAAGGGCATTTCTCCAGGCGGCGTTTCCAGTGGCCATCACCACATGGACGCCGGGCCATGTGCCGCATCGTTTCTTGGCGTTCATCCCTTCGACGCTGGCGTGGCCGTTGATGTCGCCGCCCTCGGTGGCGGAGTGGTCGAAACAGGCCGTGGACGGTTTTTCGGGGGCCACGCCGCTGGCGCTGCAAAAATTCGATCATCTCACCACGGAAATTCCCAAGTTGTTCTTCGGCATGACCGCCGGTTCGTCCGGGGAAACCTGCGCGATTCTGATTCTGCTGTGCGGGGCGTATCTGGTGGCGCGCAAATTCATGAACTGGCGCATTCCCCTGGCGATGCTGCTGAGCGCGTTCATTTTCAGCGCGTTATTTTATGGCATGAATCCGGACAAGTACCCTTCGCCTTTCTTTACCCTTTTTTCCGGCGGGCTGATGCTTGGGGCGATATTTATGGCATCGGACATGGTGGCTTCGCCGGTGACGCCGCTGGGGGTGTGGATCTATGGGGGGCTTATGGGATTCTTCACGGTGATTATCCGGCTAAAAGGCGGATTGCCCGAGGGCGTCATGTACGCCATTTTGCTGGGCAATGCCCTCTCCCCCCACATAGACAATCTGACGCAGCCGCGCGTGTATGGCGCCCGCCGGAAGAAGGTGAAGCCATGAGCAACGCGGCCCCCAAAAATGACTGGATTGCCATGGTGCGGACCATGGGGGTGGTATCCCTGCTCTCCGGCGTGTTGATCGTGATGGCGTACGAAGGCACGGCGGCGCGAATCGCCTTGAATAGGCAGCGCGCCACGGAAGCGGCCGTGTTTGCAGTGCTTCCCGGCGCGGTGCAACGGGCAACTTTTTCCGTGGGCCAGGATTCCTTTACACGCGTTGAGGGACAAGAAGCCGCCGGGCCCAAGGTGTATGCGGGCTTTGACGCCGCCGGGAAATTGGTGGGGGTGGCGATTCAGGCGTCCGCACAGGGCTATCAGGACACGATTCGCGCGCTCTATGGCTATGATCCGGCACGGGAATGCATTATTGGGCTGAAGGTGCTGGAGAGCAAGGAAACGCCGGGGTTGGGCGATAAAATCGCCACGTCGGAGGAGTTTCTCAGGAATTTCGAGGCATTGCGTGCCGGTGTCACCGGAGATGGCCGTGCTTTGGAGCATCCCATTGAACTGAGCAAGCGCGGCATGAAGCCGGAAGCCTGGCAGATTGATGGAATCTCCGGGGCCACGATTTCCTCAAAGGCGGTGGCGCGGGCGCTGAATGACAGCGCGCAGCGGATCGTGCCGCTGGTGAAGAAGCATGTGGATCAATTTACGGTAAAGTAGAGCAAATGAACTATGGCGAATGAACAGCCGAAATTCAGCCGGGGTCCTTCGGACATGACCACCTTCTTAAACGGATTGTGGCGGGAGAATCCGGTGTTTGTGCTGGTGCTGGGCATGTGCCCGGTGTTGGCGGTGACCAATGCGGTGGTGAATGCCGTTTCGATGGGCCTCGCCACCACCTTTGTGCTGGTGTGTTCGAGCGCGTTGGTCGCCACGCTGCGCCGTTTCATTCCCAAGCAGGTGCGCATTGCCACATATATTGTGATTATCGCCACGTTTGTCACGATTGTGGATTATACGATTCAGGCCATCAGCCTGAAGGTGTATGCGGCCTT
>CAYXPO010000191.1:0-8185 GCA_964466925.1 uncultured Nitrospirales bacterium | reverse complement strand
TCGAGCACGCGGCGGCGGTTCTGGTATTCGGTGTGAAGCAGTTCGTGCGCCGCGTGGCCGCCCACTTCGCCCAGATGTTTCTCATAGCAGCGGAGCAGTTCATAATTGTCCTGCGCCTTGTGCAGTTCAAGCATCTTGTCGTTGTGGTAGAGCGCCTTGGCGCGCTGCTGTTTCACCGTGGGGTCGAGCGAGCCGGGCTGGCCCGCGCCCGCCACGCAGCCGCCGGGGCACGCCATTACCTCCACGAGATGATACGTCCGCTCCCCGGACAGCACCTGTTCGGCCACCCGCCGCGCATTGGCCAACCCATGGACCACCGCGAGCTTGAGTTCGAGGCCGCCCGCCTGCACGGTGGCTTCGCGCACCCCCGCTTCGCCGCGCACTTCCAAGAAGTCCACGGACTTCAAGGGCGCGCCCTGCACCTTCTCGACCGCATACCGGAGCACGGCTTCCGTAACGCCGCCGGTGGCCCCGAAAATGACGCCCGCGCCGGTCTTGAATCCCAGCGGCATGTCGAAGGATTCCGGCTCCATGCGCGTCAGATTCAACCCCGCCTGCCGGATCATCAGGCCCAATTCCACCGTGGTGATTACATGATCCACATCCGGCTGGCCATTGGTAATGAACTTGTCCTGTTTCGCCTCGAATTTCTTCGCGGTGCAGGGCATCACCGAAACCACCACCAGCTTTTTATCCTGGAGGCCAAGTTGCTCCGGCAACACTTTGCGCGCCACGGAACCGAACATTTGTTGCGGTGATTTACACGAGGACAGATTCGGCAGCAGCCCGGGATAATACTGTTCCGCGAACTTGACCCAGGCCGGGCAGCAGGAGGTGAAAAGGGGCAGGGGGCCGCCGTTCTGTACACGGCCCAGAAATTCCTCACTCTCTTCCAGCACGGTCATGTCGGCGGTGAAAGAGGTGTCGTACACCTTGTCGAAGCCCACCGCTTTTAATGCGGCCACGGCCTGGCCGGTGGTGAGACTGCCCGGCGCCATGCCGAAAAATTCGCCCAACCCCACGCGCACGGCGGGGGCCAACTGCGCCACCACGGCGCAATTCGGGTCGTCGAGCGCCTTCCACACCGCATCCATCTCCGGGCGGGGGGTCAATGCGCCCGTCGGGCATACGGCCGCGCATTGGCCGCAGTTCACACATTCGCCCCGCGCCAGATCATGCCCGAACGCCGGCAACACCTCGCTGGACACGCCGCGGCGGGCAAAATCAATGGCGCCCACGCCCTGGATTTCATGGCAGACCCGCACGCAATCGCCGCACAGGATGCATTTGTTCGGATCGCGCACCAGTGAGTGCGAGGTGTGGTCGAGCGGTTTGCGTTCAAGCACCGCCTTGTAACGGATTTCATCTATGCCCATGCGCCGCGCGAGTTCCTGCAGCCGGCAGGCCGCGCTCTTGGTGCATGTGGGGCAATTCATGTCATGGTTGGACAGCAGCAGTTCGATGGCAATTTTCCGGATGCTTCGGACTTCCGGGGTGTTCGTGAGAACGCGCATCCCCGGTTCCGGCGTCACGGAACACGACGCCTGGATGCCCCGGCCTTCAATGTCCACCAGGCACAGCCGGCACGCGCCGTACACGCTCAATTCGGAGTGGTAGCAGAAGGTGGGGATGTCTATCCCCGCCTTGCGCGCCACTTCGAGTACGTTGCGTTCGCCTTCAATTGGAATTTCCCGGTGGTCTATGACCAGCGTTGGCCGCACCGTTTCAATCGTATTCGTAGTCATGGTGTTTCTCCTCAGGCAATCGCCGCAAAACGGCAGGTCTTGATGCATGCGCCGCATTTGATGCATTTCTTGGGATCAATAACATGGGGTTGTTTGCGCTCCCCGGTAATCGCGCCCACGGGACATTTCCGCGCGCACGCCCCGCATCCCGTGCACAGGGCCGCCGCAATTTCCGGATTCACCAGCGCCCGGCACACGCCCGCCGGGCAGCGCTTGTCAAACACATGCGCCTCGTATTCCGCGCGGAAATACTTCAGCGTGGACAGGACGGGGTTCGGCGCGGTCTTGCCCAGTCCGCACAGCGACCCCGCGCGCACCGCCCGCGCGGTTTCCTCCAACACGTGCAGGGTCCGCGCGGTGCCTTTGCCCTCGATAATTTCATCCAGCAGCGCCAGCATTTGCCGCGTGCCTTCCCGGCACAGCACACACTTCCCGCAGGATTCATTCTGGGCAAATTGCATGAAAAACCGCGCGATGCCGACCATGCAGGTTTGTTGATTCATTACCACAAGCCCGCCGGAGCCCACCATCGCGCCCACATCCCGCAGCGAGTCAAAATCCAGGGAGAGATTCAAATGCTCCCGCGTCAAGCATCCGCCCGACGGCCCGCCGATTTGCACGGCCTTGAAGCCGTCTTCCGCGCGTCCGCCGCCCTGCTTGGTGACGCCGCCGCCAATTACATTCACGATTTCATCGAGCGTCGTGCCGAAAGGCACCTCAATCAAGCCGGTATTCGCCACGTGTCCGGTAAGCGCGAACGTCTTGGTGCCCGCCGACGTCTTGGTGCCGCGATTGCGGAAGGCTTCCGGGCCGTTCCGCAGGATCAGCGGCACGCTCGCCAGCGTCTCCACGTTGTTAATGACGGTCGGTTTCCCCCAAAGCCCGCTCTGGGCCGGGAACGGCGGCTTCGGCAGCGGCATGCCGCGCTTGCCTTCCACCGAGGCAATCAGTGCGGTTTCCTCGCCGCACACGAACGCGCCCGCGCCTTCCCGGATGTGCAGTTCAAAGTTGAATCCGCTGCCAAAAAGGTTTTGGCCGAGGAGCCCCATGTTCCGCGCATCGTCCACCGCGCGGTACAGGCGTTTCACCGCCAGCGGGTATTCCATGCGCACATAAATGTAGCCTTCCTCCGCGCCAATCGCCTTTCCGGCGATGATCATGCCCTCGATGACGCTGTGCGGATTGCCTTCCATCACGCTGCGGTCCATGAACGCCCCCGGGTCGCCTTCGTCGCCGTTGCAGATCATGTATTTCTTCGGTCCCGGTTGCAGGCGCGCGATTTCCCACTTGCGGCCGGTGGGGAAGCCGCCGCCGCCGCGGCCCCGCAACCCTGATTTCAACACTTCGTCGCAGACCTCCTGATCCGTCATTTCGGTCAGGGCGCGCCGCGCCGCGGCATAGCCCCCGTGGTTGATGTATTCCTGAATGTCCTCGGGATCAATCACGCCGCATTCTTTCAATACGGTGCGCGACTGGCGCTGGTAAAACTCAATTTCATCCTTGCCCCGGCGGTGTTCCCCCGTCTTGGGGTCCACATACAACAAGCGCTCCACCACGCCGCCTTCGATCAGGGTGGTTTGAATGATTTCCGCGGCATCCTCCGCCTTCACATGCGTGTAGAGGATGCCCTCCGGCTCCACCGTCACCAACGGCCCCTTCTGACAAAACCCCTGACAACCGCTCTTGGACAGGTAAACATCTATGGCCTTGTCTTTCGCGCGGCCGTTGTCCAGCCGCGTGACCACCTCGAGCCCCAGGGCGCGAAGCTGATTGACGAACGCCTCATGCACCTGGAGCGCGCCGCCCGCGACGCAGCCCGTGCCCGCGCAGATGATGATCCGGCGCTTCACGGACGCGATAACCCGCGCATACTGATCGGCCACCGTTCTCAAGTCCGGCGCCGCTGAAATTGCCGTGCTCATTGCTGTACCTCGCTTTCCATAAGGTTGTCAATCACCGCGACACAGGCCTCGGGGGTCATCTGCCCGTGCACCGCTTCATTCACCACCATGACCGGGGCCAGGCCACAGGCGCCCAGGCAGGACACCGTTTCAACCGTGAAGAGCAGGTCCTGCGTGGTGTTCTGGCCCGGGGCCAGGTTGAGCCGCTTGCGGATCGCGTGCAACAGGTTTTCCGAATCCTTGACGTGGCAGGCGGTTCCGTCGCACACATGAATGACGTATTTGCCCTTCGGCTTCAGCGCGAAATGGGCGTAGAAGGTGGCCACGCCATACACCCGCGCGGCGGGGATGCCCAGCGCCGTGGCCACGTACGCAAGCACCTCTTCCGGCAGGTAGCGGTATTCCGCCTGGACCGCCTGCAAAATGGGCACCAGTTTGGCCGGATCGCGCCCGTGTTCGTCCACAATCTCACAGACTTTCCCGAATTTCCTCAGCATTTGTGTTGACATGATGATTTTCCTGGCTCCTGTAGGTTGGCGCAGTGTTCAAGTTTCCGAATGAAACTCAAATGCACATGACGGATACTTCCTTCAGATAACGGTCTTCGAGCACCTTGGCGATGCGCTTGACAATGGTCCGCCGGATTTCGATGTCCACCGGCAGGTTGGGGTCCTGGTGCGCTTCATTGATGCGGCTGCCCACGACGAAGTGGATGACATCGCTTTCCAGCAGCAGATTCACCAGCAGGGCCGCCGGATTGTCCGTGCGCGGGGAGGCGTTCTCTTCAATGATCTGTGCGGCGCGCGTGAGCGTCAGAATTCCTTCGGTAATGAGGTCCACGCCCTTCATGCGCGAGATGGGGGGCAGTTCGAGGGACGCCCCGCGCAAATCCATGTGGATTTCACGGTTCAACACGCGCCCGACAATGCCTGCGGTGGTGCCGCCGCAAATGACTTTCTTGCCCTCGAAGGTTTCCAGCATCTGCGCGTATTCCGTGTCGCGTTCCTTGGAGAAGGGGGGGCCGGAGAGCACCAGCAGCCGCCGGGGACGCCGAAAGTAAATCACGCCTGCGCTCATGTCGTCCTGTGCGCGGTGAAATTTCTCCCGGCTCAGCGCGCCCCGGAGCAATTCCTCCGCGAGATGCCGCGCCGAAATGGAGGGATTCTCCGCGATATGCTCCAGAACAAAATCGCGGCAGCCTTCCTCGCGCCAGCCGAGCGGGTACTGCCGCGTGCCCAAACCCGCCTGCGAGATGCCGTCGCTGCACACCACAATCCGGTCTTCCGGCTCCATGGTGAGTTCCGTGAAGCGCATTTTCCGGTCCTGCCAGCGTTGCGAAGTTCTCTCCACCGAAGGGAATGGCACCGCTTGGCCCCGGCGCGCGAGGAGAAACGAGGGATTGTCCATTTCAATGATCCGGGTGGCGCCCCGGGCGGTGCAATCCACAATGGTGAACGTGGCATAGCTGATTTTGCGCACCTGGCACACGGGCAGCGCGTCCATCATGATTTCAGCGCTGCGGAGAAAGTCCATGCCGTCTTCGGCGAACCGGACCGCCATGGACGCGGTCATGGACGCGAGAATATTGGCCTTTACCCCGCTGCCCAAGCCGTCGGACAAAACGGAAATCACCCGGTTCTGTTCGGGAATCTTGTGGAGTTGAAACGCGTCGCCGCAAATGTTTTGGCCGTGTTTGCGGCATTGCTCGAAGTCCACTTCTATGAACAGGGTGTCCGCGCTCATTTCATCCATCCCTCCGCCGGGCTTCCGGCGCGAGCCCGTTGCCCTCCTCGCACGCGAACCCTTCCGCAATGGAGCGCAACAGGATTTCCGTTTCCGCCATGTGTTCGCCAAGCCGGCACGCGATTTCCTGGACGGTGGACAGGTTGCGCTGGATGACCTCGTTGGCCCGTTGGGCGATTTGATCGCGGCGGATTTCCTGCCGGGTCACGTCGAGGATCACCCCGCCCACCACCTGATGCGGTTCCAGGGAAAAAATGGTGATGTTGAACAGACGGTCGTCGCACCGGTGATGGTCGTAGTGGATTTCCCGTCCGGTTTGAAGGGCCACCTCAAACATTTCAGGAAAGGGGATCACCTTCGCGAGCATGCACCGTTTCAGGCCGGGGCTGACATCGTACACCTGCGCCACGTCGCACTCGATGATGCGCAGGTCCTTGCCCACAATGACCACGCCGGAGGGCATGCACCGAAGAAGGGCGTTTGCCTTGTTCTGGGCCAGTTTGCGCATGTACGACACGCACATGGTGGGTTCCGCGCGTCCGCCGATGAGGCCCGCTGCAAAGGCGCGGCACGTGGTATAACCACAACCGCCACAGTTCAATTCATCACGCGCGGTGAACTTGCCCACCTGCTTCAACGCATCAAGAATCGCCGCCTCGGACGGCGCCTCCATTTTCAGTTTTCCAAACACATGCGTTTCGCCGACAGGCACCTGCGGCGCGCGATGCACCGGCGTTTCGGGCCAATGGACATTCTGTTCCACGTGCAGCCGCCGCAGCAGGGCCGGTTCCGTTTCGTCCAGGCACGGTCCCGCGATGCATCCGCCTTCACAGGCCAGGCATTCGACGAAAAGCGGTTCCGCGATGGCTTCCGGACGCAGCCCTTCCAATCCTTTGCGGATGTTGCGCAGCCCCGCCAGCGTCACAAACCGCGCCCCGGGAAATTCCCCGTGCGCCTTGATGCTTTCCGTCATGCCGCCTTCCACGGGATACACCGCCCCTTCCTGCGAATGCTCCGGAACAAACCGGCTGTCTTCCATGGGCGTCAGGGCGTTCAGGTCTATGGCGTCCTGCTGAAGCCACGCCCGCAGGTCCTGGAAAGTCAGGGCCAGGTCCAATAATTTCGCGTGCCGGTCCGACTCGTTCTTCTTCGCAATGCAGGGGCCGAAAAACACAATCGCGATGTCATCGCCATAGGCGCGGCGCAGCAGGCGGCAATGCGCCAACAGGGGGGAGTGCAGCGGGGTCACCGCCGGCGCTTGGGCCGGCAGGTATTTATGGATGTATTCCACGGCGGCCGGGCAGGCGGACGAAATGAACACGCCTTTTTGACCGGCGGCGAGTTTTGCCGCGACGGCGGCGGAAATTTCCTGCGCGCCCAGCGCCGTCTCGCTCACCGCGCGGAATCCCATCCGCCGCAACGCCGTAATCATCCGCGCTTCGGAAATTCCCGGGAATTCACTCACCCAGGACGGGGCCAGCGACACATACACCGGGCGGCCCGATTTCAACAGATGCCGCGCACGGCCCGCGTCGTCACGTATGCGCTTGGCATGCACCGGGCACGCTTCCACGCAGATGCCGCACGCAACGCACATCTCGCGCACAATCATGGCGTGGCCGTTTTCCACGCGGATCGCCTTCACGGGGCAATGCCGCAGGCACTTGTAGCAGTCCTGGCATTCCGTTTCAACCGTGAAGATGGGATACTGCTGGTCCATGGCTTACTCTCCGGCGTCCGCCGCATACCGCGCGTTCAGCAAATCAATCAAGGTTCCGGTGTCCACGTGGTGATGCAGAACGCCGTCAATCCGCACATTCGGGCCGAGTTTGCAGTATTCCTCGCACCGGCTTCCCGCCAGTTCCACCGGCACGTCCAGGGCGTGCTCGCGCAGGAATTGCTCCACCACTTCGAGGTTCTTCCGGTTGCCCCGCGCGAAACAGGAGCTGCCCATGCAGATGACAATGCGTCTGTCCGCCTCCATGACGGTTACCCTTCCGCCCCGGCGGCGCCGGACTCGGATTTCAGGAGCGCGGCCAGCTTGCTCGAAAGGATGGCCAGGGAGGAGAAGAGGTTTTCATTCTGGACAATCACGCTGTCCGGCACGATCAGGGCGGCCGGCGCGAAATTCCAGATCGCGCGGATGCCGCTGAGCACCATCAGGTCGCACACGGTCTGGGCCGATTCCGCGGGCACGGTCAGGATGCCAACGTGAATTTTCATGCGTTCCGTCAGGTTGGGCAGTTTTTCCAGGGGGAACACGGGCGTGTCGTGAACGGTCTCCTCGGTTTTATGGGGATCGGTGTCGAAGGCGGCAACGATGCGCACGCCGTTCTGGGCGAAAGGTTTGTACCCCAGCAATGCGGTGCCCAGGCTGCCCACGCCCGCCAACACCGCGTCCTGGGTGTTGTTCCAGCCCAGGAAGTCTTCGATCCGGGTGCACAACTCCAGCACTTGATACCCCACTTTCGGGCGTCCGATGATTCCGGTCGCGGCGAGGTCCTTGCGCACCTGCGTGGGGTCCAGGTTCAGGGATCGCCCGATTTGGGTGCACGAGACCCGGTCCACCTCCTGCTGGGCCAGACGGCGCAGCAGATGACAGTAGGTGGGCAGGCGCCGGAGCGTCGGTTCCGGGATTCCTTGGAGTGTCGCGTACATTGTCATGTCTTCTTCCTCCTTTGCGGGTTCTTTGAACGCCGCATGCAAACCTGGTTTCAATTCATGATCGCGCAAGGACGCCCGCGCCGGGCCGCCGGCGCGGGCTGGCCGCAGTTGTACGGTCATGCCCTGCGGCGC
>CAYXPO010000190.1:1746-8226 GCA_964466925.1 uncultured Nitrospirales bacterium | reverse complement strand
GATTCTAAAGGTACATTATCGTTGAAATCATTAATGGAAGTTGGCGGAGAGGGTAAAGCTATGGGCCGCGGACCATTGCATGATTACCTGGACCTCTTTGGGGCGGCCGGCGGCGCCCAGAGAATCTCCGTCAAATATGTTCCCATAGGGGCCTTCATCCACCCAGCTTGGAAAATTCCGGTTGAGGTCGTACCCGTAGTAATTGTTCCGTTGCCCAAGCACGTTGCCGTCGGGATTCATTGTGGGTACGATCCAGATTTCGCTTTCGTTCACGAGGTTGGTGATACGCTGCCCTTCGCTGTCCGTATCGCCATACTTGCCCAGGAGCAGATCAATCAGATAAAGGCACATTTCAAGGCCGACCACTTCGTTGCCATGAATATTGGCGATGTACTTAAACTCGGGTTCATCTTCCTGAACATCGGGATTATCGGTGATGAGCAGGGCGTAGATCGCGCGGTCCCGCACGGACGTGCCAATGTTGACCAGCCGCGTGATCTCCGGATTGGCCTCGGCATAAGCTTGCAGTTCAGAGACCATGCTGGCGTAACCATGATACACGCCCAATCCTTTGGCATCAGGGGCAAGTTTCGGGGGATTGGGCTGCAGTTCCTCCAAGGTATAGGCCACGCCTTTGGCTTCGAGCAACGCCACTTCTCCCGCATCCGCATAAACCCGAATCCGCCCGCCGGCGATCCGATCAAAATTGAATCCATTTTGCACGAGAAAAGCACGCAGGTCCGGATCGGGGGTATCCATCTCAAGAACGGAAACAACACCGGGCCGCGGATGATCGGCCCGCGCGGCAGCCGGGTTCAGAACTGCACAACATAACCCCGCCATCAGCAGCCCCCGGAAAAAACGAAACAACTTCATGGGTCCTCCAACGACCGTTTGCACCGTACGGATTCCTGAATCCATGCAGAGCATACTCTTTGTCCGCGCGCCTGCGTCCGGCTAGGATGATTATACCATGCGCATAACGCCTGGCACATACTTCAGAAGCATGAAAGCCCCCTGTAAATCGCCGGCAATCCATACCCGTCCCCATTCGTCATTCCCGGCCAAGCGGGAAAATGGTTGACCCGTTTCATCCGGCTTTGTACAATCAATGGAAATGCATTTGGAAGGAGGGGCGGAAGCCATGGGACGCATTAACAGGTATTTTGAAATTGAGGCATCGGGGTCGAGCGTTCGGCGGGAAATCATCGGGGGCCTCACCACCTTTGCAACAATGAGCTACATTGTTTTCGTGCAGCCGACGGTGTTGTCCATGGCGGGCATGCACTTCGGGGCGGTGTTGGTGGCGACCTGCTTGTCCTCCGCGCTGGGCTGCCTCTACATGGGGCTGATTGCACGGTATCCGTTCGGGCTGGCGCCGGGCATGGGCGAGAATTTCCTGTTTGCCTTCACCATCGTGATGGCAATGAAGTTTTCGTGGCAGGCCGGGCTGGCCATCGTATTCATTTCGGGGGTGCTGTTTCTGCTGCTTTCGATTTTCCGCACCCGGGAGAAAGTACTGGAGATTTTTCCCGCGTGCCTGAAAAACTCCATCGGCCCGGCCATCGGACTTTTCATCGGATTCATCGGGCTGCAATGGGGCGGCGTGGTGGTGCTGAACCCGGCCACGATGGTCTCTTTGGGCAGCCTGAAACACGGCGCACCCCTTCTCTGCTTGTTGGGCGTGGTGCTGATCGCGGCCATGATGGCCTGGAACTTCCGCGGCGCGATCCTCGTCGGCATTTTGGTTACTGCCGGGCTTGGCATCGTCACCGGCATTATCCCCTTCGAATGGAAAGCCACGCCGCTTTCCACCGAAACCATGTTCCGGCTGAACTTCGGTGAATTGATCACCCGCTGGCAGGACGCGCTGGTGGCCATTGGCCTGTTTTTCTTCTTGATCCTTTTTGATACGGTGGGCACGTTGGTGGGCGTGGGCACGCAGGCGGGATTTGTCACTCCGGACGGGAAAATCCCCCGGGCGGGCCGGGCGTTCTTCTCGGACGCCCTCGCCACGTGTTCCGGCGCGCTGCTGGGCACCTCCACGGTGACAGCGTATATCGAAAGCGCCACCGGGGTGGCGGCGGGCGCGCGTACGGGGCTTGCGGCGGTGGTTGCCGCGCTGTGTTTCGTGGCGGCGCTGGCCTTCGAGCCGGTTATCGCCATCGCGGGCCACAACATCGGGCCCGAATATTATGCGGCCCTGGGGATTCAGAACAGTTTTGTGGCGATGTACCCGGCGGTGGCCCCCGCGCTCATCGTGGTGGGGCTGCTCATGCTGGCCCCGTTGCGCAACATAAAATGGGACGATATTACAGAGAGCCTGCCCGCCTATTTAACCGTTGCCATGATGATCTTCGGCTATGGCATTACGGAAGGCATCGCGGCGGGCTGTGTTTCCTACGCCGTGATTAAGCTCCTGGCGGGCCGGGGCCGGGAAGTCCACCCGCTCATGTATTTCGTGGCGGCCGCGTTCGCGTTCCGGTACGCCTGCCTGATGCGCTGAACACGGCCGGTGGACAATGCTTTTTTGACTTACCAGAAAAATGTGGTTAGGCTGAGAGCAAATCATCAACCTTCAAAGAGGAGAAACATCCATGAAAAAGCACTTTCTTACGGCAACGGTCATAATGGCGATGGCCTGCTCGTGTGCGCACAGCCAAAAACCGTTGAATGTGTTGTATCTCACCAAGTCGGCGGGCTTTGAACACAGCGTGGTGAAACGGGACGGCGGCAAGTTGAGCCACTCGGAACAAATCATGACCGAGATTGTGCAGAAAATGGGGGGCACTATCTTGTGTACGAAAGATGCCAGCCTGATAAACGCGGAAAACCTGAAACAGTACAACGTGGTGGTGTTTTGCACCACGGGCTATCTCACGGAATTGGGCACCGACGGCCAGCCGGTCATGGGGCCGAACGGGGTAAATGACCTGCTCGAGTGGATCAAGGCGGGCAATGGCTTTGTCGGCTATCACAACGCCAATGACTCGTTCCATTCCAAGGACAATGTCGTTTCCCCCTATGTGGAGATGATTGGCGGGGAATTTGAAACGCACGGCCCGCAATTCAAGGGTACACTGCAGGTGGTGAGCAAGGGGCACCCCGCCATCGCCAGCCTCAAGGACGGATGGACACTTCGGGATGAATGGTATATTTCCATGAATCTGAATACCGAGAAGATGCATGTTTTGGCCCTGCTCGATCCCAGCAGTGTGCGCGGCAAAAAGGACTTTGAAAAATACAACCGCCCCAGTTACCCGGTCATTTGGTGCCGGGCATACGGCAACGGACGGGTGCTCTACAACGCGCTGGGGCACCGCGAGGACGTCTGGAGCAACCCGGATTTTCAGAAGGTGGTGGCGGAAAATCTGTCTTGGGCCAATGGCAACGGCGCGCTCGATGCCGAACCCAATTACGACAAGGTCGTGCCGAAGACCATTGAGGCACCAAAAAAATAACGTATGCATGGCGAACACACCACTACGGAGCGCTTGTATATAATGCACTAAAGACAGTGGAATGTACGAATAGATTTTCCAGCCGAGGGATAACAGCATGGAGGAGATGGAATTGATGTCAATGACAGAGGTCATTGTGGCTACTGTACATCCCGGCGAAATTATTTTATTTGGTTCCTATGCCAAAGGATTTGAACGGCCAGATTCAGATGTAGACCTCCTGGTAGTGGTTCCTGATTCGGAAAAATCCCGAAAAAGAAGGCACATGACAGGAAGGCTTTATCGCAGTCTGTCATCCTATCCGGTTGCAAAAGATACCCTTGTGTTTATCCGGTCCGAATTCGAACACTGGCGGGAAGTTCCAGGCCACATAGTCGCGACCAGTTTTCAGGAGGGAAGGCGTTTGTATGCCCGGTCATGAATTGGCACACGTACTACTCACTGCCGCCAAGAGCGACTTGAAAGCCTTGGAACACATGTTGGACACAGCGGCGTTTGATGACCGCATTTTTGGCTTTCATGCCCAACAAGCGGTAGAAAAGGCACTAGAGATGTTCAAAACCTGATTAGAATTGTCGAAAAACACATTGACGGCTTATCATAGAGAGTGACCATTATTACTTTTTAGGTGAAGAGGCCTCGTTGAGGTCCAGAATACGCCGGGATAGTTCCACCTCCAGCGAGCCGGCCAGTGAGCGCAGGTCAATATTCCGTATGGCGCGGCACCAATACAAGGGACGGTGCTGCCCCTGTTCAAACGTGCGGCCCACGTACAATCCCACGACACTGAGCGAAAAGAGGTTCAGGCCGGTGAAAAAAGTCAACAATACCACAAGGGAGGTCCAGCCGGGCACGGTTCGGTGGAGAATGAAATGGCCGATGAGGGCGCGTGTCGTGAAGGCGAGGCTGATCCCCCAGAGGATAAACGCAAACCACAGCAGGCTCCGCAATGGGGCCGAGCTGAAGGAGACCATTCCATCCAGGGCGAAGGCCAGCATTTTTCGCAGCGGAAACTTGGTTTGCCCGGCACAACGGGCCGCCCGGTGATAGGGCAACACGGCTTGGCGGAATCCCAGCAATACAAAGGTTCCGCGAAGGAAGCGGTGCTGCTCCCGGAACCCGCGGGCGGCCATTAACACAGGACGGGTGAAGGCGCGAAAATCGCCGTAATCCTCGATCAGAGGTTCACGGGCAATGGCATTCAGCATCCTGTAGAACACATGGGCCGTGGCCCGTTTGAACCGCGTCTCCCCCTTCCGGGCGGCGCGTTGGGCATGAACGATATCGTAGCCTTCTTCAAGTTTTGCGAGCAGTTCGGGAATAACTTCGGGGGGATCCTGGAGGTCGGCGTCCAGCGTGACAATGACATCGCCTTCGGCAAAATCCAATCCTGCCGTCAGGGCTGCCTGGTGGCCCCTGTTGCGCGCGAGATGGATCACTTTCACGTGCGGGTCCCGGGCCGCAAGGGTGTCCAGCAGCACATCGGTGCCATCGCGGCTCCCGTCGTTCACAAAAAGGATTTCAAGGGTATGGCACGGGAGTTGGGAGGCCAGTTGCCGCACACGCTCGTAGAACGCCGGCAAGACTTCTATCTCGTCGTAACACGGCGTCACCAGCGTCACTGTTTTCATTTTGAGGTTCCCAGCCGGGTTTGCCCGTGTACTTCACAGGACTCCAATGCCTTCATTGTAGCCGCTTCCAGTACTTCCGTCAACGCCGGGCCGGCGCCCCGGCGCCCACCTCATTCCGCGACGAGTTTCTTGCGGTTCTCGTAATACGCCTGCCGAAGGCCTACATAAGGTTCGAGGGCAACGCCTTTGAGTTCTTTCAACTGGTTGGGGTTAAGCGAGGTGGCGTTGACGGTATTGAGGGTGGAAACGCCGATGGAAGCGGCGCGCGGCCAGGGAATCCAGGTGAGTGGATTGGCGGCGATATCCCCCGCGAGGCCGAAGGTGCCGCGTATCGAGGAGGGGCCAAAGAAGGGCCATACCAAGTAACAGCCTTGCCCGATGCCCCATCGTCCGAAGGCCTGATCCATATCTTCATTGCGCTCTTTCAGACCGCATTTTTTATCCGCCAAGTCATAAAAGCCAAGCCCCCCGGCAGTGGTGTTAATCCCAAAACGCGCGGCCACGACACCCATGTCACTCCACCGGCCCTGCAAAAGGCAGCTCACAAAGCGGTCGGGAAATTTCAGGTTATTGAAGAAGTTGTCGAGTCCGGTGCGGGCGGGTTTGGGGATGACTTCTCCGTAACCGATGGCCACGGGGCGCACCAACCAGAAATGAAGCTTGTCATTGAAATGGAACCACACCAAATTCCAGGGTTTCAGGGGGTCTTTCATGTTTTTGACATCGTCGGCGGCCTTATCGCTCTTGTATTCACTTTCCAAGCCTGCCAGCAGCGCGTCGTCTGAAGCGGCCGCTTCGGAAGCCGGAGATTCCGTGGACGCCGCGGTTTGGGCGGGTTCGTCTTTCCTGGGCGCGTTGCCCTGTGTGGATTTTGACGTGGTGGCGCACCCGGCAAACAGACATAGTGCCAACAAAAGGCTAATGGGCTTGCTCATTTTCCTTCACCTTCTCTTTCAAGTGCGCGATGATCTGATCGGGGGTCTTGTTGATCAACAGTTCATTGAACTGGCTCCGGTAGTTGCTGATCATGCTCACCCCCTCCACCTTTACATCGTAGCACTTCCATTCCCCGTGTTCGTCTTTGAAAAGGCTGAAATCCGCTGGAAATTCCTGGTCTTTCGACACAACCTTGGTGGCGGCATAGGCCTTGCCGTCCTGCTGTAATTCCACGGAGACGATTTGGACTTTCTGGTCGGTGTATTTTTCGAGGTTCTGAATGTAGGTGACGAAAACCAATTGGGCAAAGGTATCGGTGAATTCCTTGAGTTGGGCTTCGGAGAAGTTGCTCCGCTGGCGGCCCAGCACAAGCATGCTGACCCGCCGGGCGTCCGTGAGGGCCAGCAGGGTGTTGCGAATCTGGGCGCGGCGTTCCTCACGCTTGGCGTCCC
>CAYXPO010000190.1:0-1736 GCA_964466925.1 uncultured Nitrospirales bacterium | reverse complement strand
TTTCAGTTCAGGATTCGCCAAAATGGAAATGGTTTTGTCAATGGCCGTTTCCATCATTTTCCGGATATCCTGTTGGTCATCCGCCCTTGCGGGCAGCGCCATCATTCCAACCATCATCGCTATTACAACACCTGTCAAGCCACACTTCATTTCCAGCATCTCCACGTTACTTTTTAACTTCACCAAACGCGTATTTTCCGACCAATTCTTCCATGTCAACGGCGGCCTGCGTTTCGGTAATCTGGCCTCCGTCTTTGAGCCTTTCGAGTCCGCCGCCGGGTTGCAGCCGGATATATTTATCGCCGATAAGCCCGGAAGTCTTTACCGAGGCGATGGTTTCTTCATCCAATTCAACCCCATTGCGGATTTTCATCACCACTTTGGCCACCATATTCTTGGGGTCAAGGGTAATGCTTTCGACCTTGCCCACCTGGACACCGGCGATTTCCACCACCGCGCCCTCTTTGAGGCCGGTGACGCTGGAAAACTTCGCGGTTACCCGGAAGACATCGTTGTTGAGCCACTCCATCTTGCCCAGTTTGATGGTCAGATACGCAATGCATATCAACCCGAGGAGCACAAAAACTCCCACACCCATTTCCATCGTGCCTTTTTTCATGGCTGCCTCGCTACTGTATCCATAATACACCTTATCCTTCGGAATCGTTCAAAGGTCCACTTGGGAATCATATTTTCCTTCAATAAACAGACTTACCCGGGGGTCGGCGCTGGCGCAAATGGCCTCCGGCGCGCCCTCGGCGATAATAACTCCTTCTTCCAGCATGGCCACTTTCTGGGAGATGTCAAAAACATCCGGGATATCGTGGCTCACCACCACCGCTGTGAACCCCTTGCGCTGCTGATGCTGCGCTATCATACTGTGCACCATGGACTTACGCACGGGATCGAGACCGGTGGTCGGTTCATCGAACAGCACAATCTCAGGTTCGGTGACCAGGGCACGGGCAAACGCGACACGCTTGCTCATGCCGCCGGAAAGCTGCGAAGGATACTTGGCCAGGGTATCGCCCAGTTCCATTACCTCCGCGATATCCATCACCTTTTCGCGGATTTTGCCCCTGGGGAGCCGGGTGCATTCCTGCAAGGGCAGGGCGATATTCTCGTAGACGGTCAATGAATCCAACAGGGCCATCTGTTGGAACATATAGCTGAACCGGCTTTTCAGGGCGCGGCGGGCGCGAGGGGGCAGTTTCAGGAGGTTTTGGCCCTCAAGAAAAATAGCGCCCTGATCGGGCTCCATAAGGCCCACGACATGTTTCAACAAAACGCTCTTGCCGATGCCGCTGCGGCCGATGATGGTGGTAACCTTTCCCCGTTCAATATCCAAATTCAGCCCCCGGAGGACTTGTTGGCCTCCAAAGGCTTTGTGGACATTTTGAAATTGAATCAGTGGTTTATCCATGGCCATGTTACAGTAAAAATGAGGTTAACACATAGTCGGAAATCAAAATCAGCACGCTCGACATGACGACGGCGGTGGTGGTGGACAAACTGACCCCGCGCGCGCCGAAACCCTCGCGGCGCCGGTGCGTGGAATACCCCTGGTAACAGCAGATAATGCAAACTATGACGGCAAACACCAGAGATTTGTAAAATCCGCCGAAGACGTCCTGGGCGGTGACGCCCGCTTCCATGCGCCACATATAGGTCCCGGAATTCGTCCCCAGCAGCAGGACGCCGGTCAGGTATCCCCCGGCAATGCCGATAACGTCGAA
>CAYXPO010000189.1:1732-8282 GCA_964466925.1 uncultured Nitrospirales bacterium | reverse complement strand
TCAGTTTTTCAAAATCCGGGGCGGCCGTGTCAGCCCGGAGGCGCGCCAACAGTTGTGCGCGGGACAGGTTCAGGGCGTGGGCCAACAGGATTTCCGCGTCCAATCGCGGGGTTTCGGTAACAGGTTCAAGTTGGCGCGCGGCTTCCTTGAGCCGTTCGGCAATCGTGGACATTAGCGGAGTTCGGCCAGTTTTGCGGCGCGGTCCGCGGCAATCAAGGCGTCAATGACCGGCTGAATTTCCCCTTCGACCAGCCGGTCAAGATTGTACAGGGTCAGGCCGATGCGGTGGTCGGTCATGCGGTTCTGCGGGAAGTTATAGGTGCGGATGCGTTCGCTGCGATCCCCGCTCCCCACTTGGCTGCGGCGTTCTTCCGAGCGTGCATTCATGTCTTCGCGCTGTTTCATGTCATAGAGCCGCGCCCGCAGCACGCGCAGGGCCTGCGCCTTGTTCTTAAACTGCGATTTCTCGTCCTGGCAGGTGACCACGAGGCCGGAAGGCTTGTGGGTGACGCGGACAGCCGAGTCGGTGGTGTTTACGCTCTGCCCGCCATGGCCCTGTGAACGATACACATCAAACTGCAAATCATTGGGATCAATCTGGATTTCCACCTCTTCGGCTTCCGGAAGGACGGCCACGGTGGCCGCCGAGGTGTGGATGCGCCCTTGGGCTTCGGTATTGGGCACCCGTTGCACCCGGTGTACGCCCGCTTCCCATTTCAACTGGCTGTACACCCGTTCGCCGGAGATTTGAAAGGAGATTTCCTTAAATCCGCCGAGATCGGTGGGGTTGGAACTGATTATCTCCATTTTCCAACCCTTGAGTTCGGCAAACCGGGAATACATGCGGAACAAATCCGCGACAAAAAGCGCCGCTTCCTCACCGCCGGTGCCCGCACGGATTTCAAGAATGGTATTTTTCTCGTCGTTGGGGTCGGTGGGGATTAGGAGAAGCTTGAGCTGTTGTTCCAACTCCTCCAGGGTTGTACGAAGCTGGTCCCGCTCCTGCTGGGCGAGTTCGAGCATTTCGGGATCGCTCTCATGCGCCAAGACATGGTCCGCCTCTTCCAGGCTCTTTTCGTAGAGTTCATAGCGCCGGAAGCAGGCCACGATGTCCGTCACTTCCGCCAAGGCCTTGGCGTACTTGCGCAATGCGTCGGGATTGACCGCCACCTCGGGCGTCGACATGGTTTCCGTCAGGCGCTCGGACTTCTCGGCCACGGCGAGAAGTTTCTCACGCATGAGCTTGTCCATGCAGGCTTATTCGGCTTTGCTTTTCTTGGCGTACTTCTTTTGGAAGCGTTCCACGCGGCCTTCACTGTCCACCAGCCGCTGCTTGCCCGTATAGAACGGGTGGCAATTCGAGCAGATTTCCACGTTGATCGCCGCCTTTGTGGACCTGGTTTGAAAGGTGTTGCCGCACGCGCACTTCACCGTCGCGGTCACATACTCCGGATGGATTCCTTGTTTCACTCGTCGTCTCCTGTCACACCGTCCTTCTTACGCATAACTCTCCCGCATACATGCTGCGCCGGGTATGGGCTTCGCGTCCTGGACGGCTAACTGACGCGTTTGCATGGGGTTGCCTTTAATGTGCGTAGTATACCATGCGGGCATCCGCCCCTGCAAATCGAAAAGGCTGATTCGTACAACGGATTGGTGGTATACTACACGTTCTTCGAAACCCAAAAAAGAAGGAAGTGTGCATGAGTCAAGAGAACCGCGAGCAGACGTTGGTGTTGATTAAGCCGGATGCGTTGATAAATTCGCTGACCGGGTATGTATTGTCCCAGCTTTCCGAATTTCACAGCGGGCTGCGGTTTGCCGCGTCCAAGATCGTGCATGTCAGCCGCATGCTGGCGGAGGAGCATTACGCGGAACACAAGGGGAAGCCGTTCTTTTTCTCGTTGCTGGAGTACATCCGGGGTCAGGTTCATTATCCGAATGATCCGTCGAAGCGGCGCGTGATTGCCTTGGTGTATCACGGTCCCGGCGCGATTCAAAAAATACGCAATATTGCCGGGCCGACCAACCCGCATTCCGCGCGGGATACGCGTCCGGGGTGCATTCGTGCGTTGGGTACGGTGGTGCCGCTGAAGGACGCCGAGGGGAATTCCTTGGGGGACCGCATGGACAACCTTATCCATGCTTCCGCCACTCCCCCCGAAGCGGAGCGCGAGATCAAGCTATGGTTCCGCCCGGTGGACATCCCCCCCCTGATGCGAATCTACCCCACGGAAGTGAGCCAGGAACATTTTTATTTCAAGGAAAACAAGCTGTTCACGGTCTATGAACCCGGCAGCACCTGCCTGGTGGCCCCCGGTGAAATTATCTGGAAATCCGATTTGGACGTATTGCATGGCACGTCGGACATCTGCACGCTGCAGGCCGTCGCGGCAAAGTATCTGATCAATCTGTACCCCGAGGTTGATTAGGAAAAGATGCGGGCTTCGTTTACCGAACCCAAGGGAAGCACTTCCATACACTCGCTCAGCCGGTATTCCTGTGTGCCTGGATATATGACGTACAACCGGTCAAGTTTAAGATCCTCCCTCGCCACATGCATCGACGGGGTGATGCGTGGCGCGTCCTGATACTTGAATTCAAATCCCATTCGTTTGCCGTAACGGTTTATCAGCAGGTCCAGTTCCGCGCCGCCATGGGTTTTATAAAAGTACGCATCCTGTTCCGCGCGCAGTCTTCCAAGCACCTCCTCCAGGGCAAATCCTTCCCAGGAAAACCCCATCCGTGGATGCGCCGTCACCTCCGCGATGTTATGCAGGCCCAGCAGTGAATGAAACAAACCGGTGTCCCGAAAGTAAATTTTTGGGGCTTTCACCAGGCGTTTTCCGGTATTTTCAAACCACGGCGGCAATTGCCGGATCATGAAGGCGCCGCATAAAATGTCCAGGTATCGTTTAGCGGTGGCCTGCTGTGTGTCCAGCGTGCGGGCGAGTTCAGAAGCGTTCCAGGTTTGTCCATGCCAATGCGCAAGCATGGTCCAGAACCGGCGCAACGTCGCGGCGGGAATGCGAATGCCCAACAGGGGAATATCCCGCTCAAGAAATGACTGAATAAAATGCTGCCGCCATTCATAACTGTGTGCATCGCTGTCGGACAAAAAAGAATCCGGGAAACGGCCACGAATCCAAAGCCTGCGCCATTGCGTGGTTCCCACTTCCGCAAGATCAAAACCGCCCATCGGAACATACGCCACACGGCCCGCCAGGGTTTCGGAAACGCCTTTGACCAATTCAGTCGAGGCACTTCCCAAGATGAGAAATCGAGCGGGCAACGGACGGCGATCCGATAGGACACGCAAGAGTTCAAACAGTTTGGGCATGCGCTGAAATTCATCGATCACAACCAAACCATTCAAGGGGCGAAGCGTCAAACTGGCGGAATCCGGATGTAACGGACACTCTGGGTCTTCCAAATCGAAAAAATGGGCGGCTTGCTGTTGGGCCAGTTCGCGTGCCAAGGTAGTTTTGCCACACTGGCGGGGTCCTAAAAGCAATACGACGGGAAAGCGGCTAAGATTATCGCGTACCCGTTCGATGAGATGGGGTCGTTCAATCAGGTTCATGCTTGAAATTTAGCATGCTATACCACTAAATTTCAAGGTATAATCGTAAAAATATTTCCAAATGCGGCATAATTTGCATATTTTACATTTAATAGAAGGCGATTTACCGCAGCCTCAAAACCGAACTTCAAATCCGATGCAAAGGTGGGGTTCCAGGGGGTGTTTCTCGATGATCTCGAATTTTTGCTTGATGAGGGGCCATTCTTCGGTGTGGCAGGCGCAGTAGAGGTATTCAATTCCCACGTAGTCTTTATGGAAGAGGTCAACGAGGTCCTGCTTGGGACGGATGCGGAACCGGTAGTGACGCCCGATTTCCTTCATTCCAATGCGGCGGTAATAGCGTTGTGCGTTGCGATCCTGGGTCCAGTATTCGAGACGCTGAAACCCTTTTTTTTTCGCGTCTTCAATCGTGGCATCAATGAGTTTTTTGCCGATTTGATGCCCGGTGAATTCCGGGAGGCGTCCAAATTCCAACACATACCCGCCGAGACTGTCCTTCAGAAAACAAAACTCTCCGGGCGTATTTTCATACTGGGCATCCGTCAGCCCCACGATTTTCCCTTGTGCGATCGCAACGAGGCGCGTGGAGGCGTGGCCCTCATAGCGGGGGCGTTCCTGAATCGTGTAATTCCAGGCGTGGGAGATGCTGAGGATGATGGCATGAACCCGCATCCATTCATCATGGTCCTCATCCCGGTATTCGCGTATCTCGATTTCCATCCTTGATCATCACCCTGCTGTAAATGCCGTCACTTTACCATGGTGACTGCATCATACGAATTCTTCCTGTAAAAACCAAACCCCCATACCGCCACCCGTCAAATCACCATTTACAGAAAACATTTTCCCTGCCCGCGATAGGTCAATGCTTCTTCCACGACCTTGCCGCCGGAGACCAAGAGCAGGGAATTAAAGCGTTCGCACAGTTCTCCGGCTTTGGCATGCCGCATAAAGACCGGGTCCCCCAATGACAGGGTTTCAGGACCGGCATACCGCACAGGGGTCTGTACTTCGCCGGCACCCTCCTGCAGTATGAGCCGTGCGCCCGCCGGCAAATAGGCGCGGGGCAGTTTATCCGGACCCGCCGCGCCGGACGCGGTATACCCCCCGCCGTGGCAGGTGTAGATGTCCGGGGCGGGGCGCCGCACAATTTCGATGGCATACCCCGCCGCCGGGAGATGCTTGAATTGTTCATAATGGTCAAAAAGCGCGGGGGAGTAAAAACCGGAGCCCACCGTCACTTCGGTGATCACATCCTCTTGAACGGTTGTTTCTATACTCCCGGTGCCGCCGCCGTTCACAAAGCGGAGTTCCGCCCCCGCCCGGCGCAGGGCATGAACAATCGCGGCGCGCCGGGCAAGTACTTCCGCCCGCGATTTACGTTTCAATCCGTGAATCAGCATATTTTTAAGGAATTGATGGGGCGCCCTGTCCGGCAAACCGGCGATTTGCGCCTCATACCCCATGATGCCGTCCAGGCGAAGATGGGGGCATGTGCGTATGGTTTCCCAGAGCGCCAGCGCCTGTTCCGGGGCGCTAATCGGAGAGCGGTGCACACCGAAGAAAATGCCGGGATAGCGCCCGGACATGTCAATATCCATGCAAACCGGAAGGATCACGCCCGCCTCCGCGCCCAAGCGATCAAGAAGCATTGCATGCTCAGGGTCGTCCACCATCAGCGTGATATGTTTTCCCGAACGCAATGCTTCACACACGTTCGAGGTATCCGCCTCACCCCAGACCGGATAGGCCACCAAAATATTGTCGAGTCCCTGTTCCGCGAGAAACACCGCCTCGCGCGCGCTGTAGGCCATGATGGAATGAAACGCAGGCGACGCGGCCAGAATGCGCCGTATCAATGCCACACACCGGATGGACTTTGAAGCGATGCAGATTTTGCGGCCCTTGGCCCGCGCGAGAATAGCCTCGATATTCTGATCAAACAGGTCCAAATCCACGAAGGCGAACGGCATTGGGCAATGCTGAAAGACACCTCTGTAATACGCATACGTTGGCGGGATCATCTTGATTTCTCCGATAATTCCTCGATAAGCGCCGCGGCACCCGCTTTCGTTTTGAGCATGGCCAATTGCGCCCCCGAGGCGCCCAGTGTGTGCAGATGCGTCATCTGTTCCGGCGTTGGGGAAAGGTGCATGTCTTCAATAAGCTGGCTGGCGTCCGCCTTGCTCCGCACCCGCTGCACCAAGGGTTCCGGCGCGCCCAAACGCCTCAAATACGCCATCTGCTTCTCCGTGGGGGGCTCGGTTCCCTGACGTTGCGCGCGCAGTTTGTCAATCCATTCCGAAGCCCGGTCCATGTCAAGGCCGCGCAGGGCTTGGGCGGGAGCGCCCAGCGCGCGCAGGAATTCCAGTTGTTTTTCCGTGGCGGGACGCGGCGCGGCGCCGCCGGATTCCAGGCCGTTGGCGACTTTACTCGCGGCTTGCACGCCGTTGACCTTCGCGTGGCCGATGAGCGCCACCCGCCCGCCGCATTTATTGCACCGGCCTTTTCGCCCGAGATATTCCCCGGGCACTTTCAAGACTTCATCGCAATACGGACAACTGAACAGCAACATCATTCCACCTCGTCCTGACACCAGTATACCCTGTCCGCATTTTTTTCGGTGATTCCGAAAACACATGCGTGGGCAGATTCATGAAAGAGGCAAACGTGCGATTTCTCGTATGGCGCGCACCGGCAATTCAGGGTATCCCGGAACAGCCATGGCACGCCGAAGAAACCGAATCAGGGTTTCGCATAGAACCAATCCGTGCCGATCCGGGCCACATGGAGACCGTCGCGCTGGTGATAGCTGATGAGCGCAAGGTTATCCACGAACAAGAGGCTGGGGTAGCCATAATCGTCCTCGGGATTCCCCTGGATGATGCGCTCGTTTTCACAATTCATCCAGTCATCCTTGGAAATCACCGAAACGAAAGTCTTACGGCGAGAAGGCCCATCCTTCGG
>CAYXPO010000189.1:0-1722 GCA_964466925.1 uncultured Nitrospirales bacterium | reverse complement strand
TTCGTTCGGCCCCTTCGAAGTGCGCAGCAACAACAGGTCCCCGGTCGAGGGAATCCGCTTGACATTCAGCGCCGAACTGTTGGGCGGCAACGGCAGTTCCAAGACCTCCTCCCCCGGCGACCACGTCACCCCCTGATCCATCGAAAACGACCGCGCCACATGCCCGCTGTACGTGCGCATCAGCATGAGCACCCGCCCGTCCTTGAGGGCCACCACATGCGGCTCCTGCGCTTCTATAGGAAGCATGTTCACCATGTTCGCGCTTTCATTCCAACTGTAGCCGTTGTCATCCGAATACCAGACATAACTCACATACCCCGCATGATCATCCGTGGTGGTGGCCAGCGCAAACTCAACCGGCGCCAGAATGCGGCCCGAAGGCAACTGCACCAGCTTGTCGTTGTGCATGATGTGATACCCCCGCCGCGGCGTGACGATAAGCTGGTCCCCCCACGTTTTCCCGTCATCGGCCGACCGCCGATAATAATTATGCCCAAACAGCGGCGTGGTTCCGGAAGCATAAATGTATGACAACAACAACTCTCCGTTCGCCAGCCGCAGCAGGCTGGGGTGGCAATAGCGATCCGGCCCCGCGGGCTGCGGTTTCGGCACCAACACCGTCTCCTCCGTCCACGTCACCCCCAAGTCGGACGAATACCGCGCCACAATCGAATCCGTGGCTTTCCCCTGGGGGTCCATGCCCTGATACGTCAACAGCAACCGCCCGTCCTTCAGTTGAATCATGCTTCCCGGCATGCCCCGGTAGCCATACTCCCCCTTGGGCAACGGCACAACATGAATATCCTCGAAAACCGGCGCCGTTTGTGCCGGAATCAGCGCACACATAGCAATCAACAAAAGATTCATATGCAAACTCCTTCTCGTTTTTCCAAAAGCATGTCCCGAAATCACCCCCTGATGCAAATTGTCGCGCCAAGACACTTCTCCTGCTTTTCCCTTCCATTCGCGCCTCTACTGTTACCTGTCAATTTCTTGTATTTTGACAAAGAAATTCTCCTCATGCTTCCCATAAATCGCGGCGCGGACAGGACCCAATTACCATCCATTCAAATCCGTTCTATACCGGCTCTTTCGCCGTTTCGCGTGCGATACTGCGAAAAAAATCTGTGCCAATCTGTGCAATCTGTGGAGTCACTTTTCTGGCCGTGCCTTCCCATTCCGGCCCCGTCTTTGCACCGTCCTTTTCCCCGCTTGATTCCATCCTCTGTATCCTCTATAACATCCCCAGCGTTGAAACAAAGGGAGACCAACCATGAGCACACCGGAACAACGTCAAAAAATGGCACAGCGCATTGTCCAATTTGAGGCACGGCGGAAAAACGGCCATATCGCGGTCTATGAATTACCCTCGGGTGATGGCGGGGGAAAATACGAAGTGGCCGGCATCAACAACCGCTATCACCCGGAAAAAGCGCGGCATCTGAAAGAATTGATCGAAGCGGGGCAATACCAACAGGCGGAGCGGGAAGCCGCGCACTATATCGAGGAATACACAGACCCCGTTTCCTCTTGGACACCGGTAGCCGCACTCGAATTCTACTTGCGCGACGCCTATTTCAACCGCGGGCCGGGCGGCGCCGCGAAAATCCTGCAAAAAGCCCTCGGAGTGAAAGTGGACGGCGGCGTCGGGCCCATTACCCTGGCCGCCCTCGCCGGGGCTGAAACCCATCCCGCGGAACTGCTGCAACACCTCCGCACTGC
>CAYXPO010000188.1:0-8295 GCA_964466925.1 uncultured Nitrospirales bacterium | reverse complement strand
GCATCCCCGCCAAAACGAAAGACCTCCCCTTGCGGACTGAAATGCTCCGTCATGCTTCGGGCCACATGCGCAAAAACAGCATCCCCGGCTTCCCGCCCATGCGCCGCATTGATCCTGCCCAATAAATCAATATCCACTATCCCCGCCGAAACCGCCTCCCCTTCGCGGCGGGCGCTGTCCAACACCTCCGAAAAAATCTGCTCGAACGTATCCCGCGTCCGCAATCCCGTTAATGCGTCTATGTCCTGTTCCGGGCGCATGCCAAACCCTTATATGGCTAATTCTATACATACTTGATTATATGTATCTTAGTATATGTATATCATGTTTTTCCCCTTTTGTCAACACTCTCGTTTCCCAACTCAACCCACACCCCTTTTGCTTTTGACCCGCTCCCCTGTTTTCGGTATGCTATGGCCATGGTGGGAACAAATAAGGAAGGAAAACATGTCCAACAATACGGATAAAATCGCACATGCCGTTCATGCTCTAATCAAAGACGGCTTCATTCCGCAGGAACCCCGTATCGAGGCGAAACCCGATCCTGAATGGCAAAAGATGCGGGCCACCGGCACCCAATTGTGGCTGGATACCGGCGACATTGACGAAGCCGGTTCCCTCTGGGCTGCCGAATTTTCCGCCCTGACCACCAACAACACCCTCCTTAACAAGGAAGTGCAAAAAGGCATCTACGACGAACTTGTGGGCAAAGCCGCCGCCGCCATCCGCAAAGCCGTGCCGGAAATTGATGAGAAAACCCTCCTTTTGGAAGTAGCATTCGTATTGAACGCTTGGCACGGACTCCGGCTCGTCGAGCGCTTCGGAGCCAACGTGAGCGTCGAACTCCACACTGACCTCGCGCATGACATCGAACGGACCGTGGCCTACGGCAAACGTTATCATGCCCTCTGCCCGGATAAATTCATCGTGAAAGTCCCGTTAACCCCTGCTGGATTCCTCGGCGCGCGCAAACTTGCCCAGGCCGGCATCACCATCAACTTCACCCTCGGATTCTCCGCGCGCCAGAACTACCTCGCCGCCCTCTTGACCCAGCCCGGTTATGTAAATGTCTTTATGGGCCGTCTGAACGCTTTCGTGATTGACCACAAGCTGGGCGACGGAGAAAACGTCGGCGAGAAAGCCACTCTCGCCACCCAGCAAGCCCTCATGGCCCTCTGGAAATCCGGACGATCCAAAACCAAGCTCATCGGCGCCAGCATGCGCTCGGGCAAACAATTGGGTTCACTCGCCGGACTTGACGTCTTTACCATGCCCCCCAAAGTCGCCGCCGAATACCGCAAGAACCCCTTGCCGTCCGTGGTGTCCCAAGTAAACAACGATCACGCCGTCTCGTTTGCACCCGGCGTTTCCCTGAGCGATTTCAACGGCGCCACCCTGTGGGACATCCCGGAAAACTTCAAAGCCAGCGTTGATGCCTTGCTCGCGAAAAACCCCGACACCCTGTGCGCCAACGCCCTCCAGGATCACTTTGAAAAAGACGGCCTCGGCGATTTCCTTCCCCGCTGGACCCCCGCCGAAATCCAAGCCATCACCGCCGACGGCAAAATCCCCTCCTACGCCCGCTGGAAAGACCGCCTCGCCAGCGGCAGCCTCGGCCTCGACGCCCTCATGAACATCAGCGGCCTCTGCTCCTTCATCCAGGACCAAACCGCCCTCGACAACCGTATCAAATCATTCCTGTAACCGACCGCCTCACGCCTTAAGCTGTGTTATACTGTTTCTATGAGCACTAGCTTAAAGGAATTGCTGGAAAAGCACACTATTCCCGGTGCACCGGCCTTGACGCACCGAGAAGAAGGCGGCGCCGTGCGCTGCCTTGCCTGCGGACACCGCTGCCTCATCCGCGAAGGACACGCAGGCATTTGCAAAGTACGCTTCAACCGCGAAGGCGAACTCCGCGCGCCCGGCGGCTACGTGGCCGGACTCCAGATTGACCCCATCGAAAAAAAGCCCTTCTTCCACGCCTTCCCCGGACGTGAAGCCCTGTCCTTTGGCATGCTCGGCTGCGACCTGCATTGCGGCTACTGCCAGAACTGGGTCAGCAGCCAGGTCCTCCGCGATGAACGCGCCGTCGCCTATCCCCACTTCTGCGATGCCCGCCAAATCGTGGACATGGCCGTCCACCACGAATCCCCCGTCATTGTCAGCACCTATAATGAACCCTTGATCACCGCCGACTGGGCCATGAAAATCTTCTCCCTCGCCCGCGAACACAACATCGTGTGCGGCTTCGTCAGCAACGGCAACGCCAGCCCCGAAGTCCTCGAATACCTCCGCCCCTGCGTCAGCCTCTACAAAGTGGACCTCAAAACCTTTAACGATGCGAATTACCACCATCTCGGCTGCAAACTTCAAACTGTGCTCGACACCATCCAGCGCCTCAAAGCCATGGGATTTTGGATCGAGATCGTCACCCTGATCGTTCCGGGATTCAACGATGACCCCAAAGAACTACAGGATATCGCCCAATTCATTGCCAGCGTCTCTGTCGATATTCCCTGGCACGTCACCGCCTTCCATCCCGACTACAAAATGAATGACCGCCCCCGCACCCGCGTCCTCGAACTCGACCGCGCCTATGACGCCGGAAAAGACGCCGGCCTCCACTTTATCTATCAGGGCAATTTATCCGGCAGTGTGGGCGACCGCGAAAACACCTACTGCCCCCAATGCCATACCCTGCTCATCGCCCGCCACGGCTTCTACGTCCTCGAAAATACCATGCAAGGAAACACCTGCCCCAACTGCCACGCTACCATCCCCGGCGTCTGGGAGCCCAACCCGCCCCGCCGCTCGCAAGGCAACGGCCTCCCCCGCCCCATCTCTCTGTGAATTCGCGCCAACATTCTCGCTACTTTTCTCCTGTGGGTCAGTGTTCAACTTCATATCCATTCTGTCTGAAAAGACGAATGCCCTGATCTTAAAATCCCGGATTATAAACCGAACCAGAAAACCTGCTGCCATCTTCTTTCGTCTATTTTGTGTGTTTCATGGCAACCTTTTTCGAATCACGCCGTCCATGCAAATTCCTGATTTCATGAGTTCCAGATTCTATGGTTGCGCCCTGCAGGCCATGCCGTGGCAAGCGTTAATCCAAGTGGGTGGGGCCGGAGGCGCGGCGGCTGTCGAGGGCGCGTTTTCTATCGGCCATGATGCGCTCGGCGATTTTCCGTACATGCAGGCGGATCCATCGTTCGGTTTGGCTGCCTTCGGAGAAGTCGGCGGGGCCGTATCCATCAATGCGGCCTTGTTCTTGGAGCGTAACGACCTGCGCGAAGCGGTCATCGGAGGCGGTGTCGTAGACGGCATAGGCGAGTCCGCCGTGTTTCCGCAGCACGGAGAAGCTGGGGATGTCGCTCGGCCCATCGGCGATGTAGATCATGTGGCGCATCGGGACACGGCGTTCTTCTTCAGGGATCATGTCATTGACGGTGATTCCTTCGAGTTTGTTGACGCCCTTGTTAATCTCGAAGATGGCGCGGGTTTTAGTGGTATTGTCGAGCAGGGCGGCAATCTGGGAGATTTCACCGGGCCGTGGCGCGCCAGAGAGGTCCGCGCCGGGTGCGGCGGGCGTTTCGATGAACTCGGAGGCCCAGATGCCGGCGAGTTCCTGGGCAATGGCGGAACCGCGAATCATTTCGGCGAGCCCCGTGCTGACGACGTAGTGTTCGAGGCGGAGATCGCCTTCCTGGAAGGGCGCTTCTTCGAGCACGCCGCGGAGCCGGGTGAAAAACTCCGGGATGCCGGGATAAAAGGCAATCTTGGCGCCCAGTTCACGCAGGCGCGCGTTACTCAGCCCTTTCATGTGGCCTTCTTTTACATAGGTTAACAGGTGCCCAAGATAGCAGGTATCGCGCTGCACCTTGATACCCGCGCGGGCGTAGTAGGCCGGCAGAGCGTTGACCTCGCGCCAAAATGCGGCTTCATCCACGCCGTACGCCTTGAACAACGGTGTTTGCATGTATTGCGGCGAGAGGGTTTTATCAAAATCCCAAATCACCGCGATGATGTTTTGCAGGAAGAGTCCCTTTTCCGGCATGGTCGGATCCTTTGCAATACTCTTGGGGGAACATAGCAGGTTGTGGGATACAAAACAAGATGCTGCGCGGGGCGGGAAGAATGTGAAATGAAAAGGACCCAAAAGACTTAAAGGAAATTGTTGGAACACAAAAGTGCGGAATACTCGTTTAGGTCGTTTAGGTCGTTTGAGTCCTTCTGCCTTCCTATCGCTTCTCACGAAACCCCGTATTTCATAGAGTGCCCTCACATTGCTATACTCAGTTTCGATGAACACGAGGAAAACAGTTGTGGGTGATGTGATAGTGGAAAACAACGGACGTCTGGCCACGCTGCCGCGAAAATTGGTGTGCATTGCATGCCTGTTTGTTTTCACATGTTCGCTGTTCACGGCGGCAGCCTCGTTGGTGTTGTTGTTTTTCGGAACCTTGCCGCGGGAACTGACGTACGGATTATGGATGCGGCTCGGCCTTTTTTCTTTCATAACCGGTATCAGTGGTTGGACGCTCCAACGAACTCTTTCGGGGCTTTACAGTACCCCCCCCCCGGCTCTCACCCCTACAGCTTTCAGCCTTCAGTCTACAGCCTTTCATTGCCTATTACTGCTGGCAGGGCTGGTGTTTGCGGCCACCCTGGTGTTCCCCCGCCTCGATGCCTACCCCTGGGCCGCGCCGGATGAGATGCATCATCTGATCGTGGCAAAGAATCTGGCGGTCTATGGCGAATACGCGTCGGGAAGCCCCCAAGCGGGTTTCAAACGGTTTGACCCTTATGATTCCGTGGGACCGGCGGTCATTCTTCCGGTGGCCGCGTCTTTTCGGGTGTTCGGGGTTTCCGTGCGGTCCGCGCGCATCGTTATGGCGCTCTTTTTTCTGCTGGTCTGCATCGCGGTCTATTGGTTCGTGGCACCGATGTTCGGGCGCACCGCCGCGCTCCTCGGCCTGTTTCTGGTTCCCATGGCGTTTTCCTCCATTTACTTGGGCCGCACGTTATATGGCGAAGTGCCCGCATGGTGCTTTTTCCTATGGGGGCTCTGTGTTTGGCGCAAAACACTGGTCTCCGGAAACGCTGGACTCGGTCTTGCCGCAGGCATTTTGTTCGGATTGGCGATTCTGTGCAAATCCATCCTGATCCTAATGGCATTTCCTGCATTCGGTGTGTTTGTTTTTGACCGCCTCAGCCACAGGCGCTTGTCCTGGCCCGGAATAGGGATGCCTTTGGCGGGTATTTGCATTCCGCTTTTTACGTGGCTGGGCGTGGTGTCCTGGTTCGGCACGGTAGGCGGAACCACCGGCGGCACGTGGGGCCTCTACCAGCATTATCTCCTGTTTGGCTTGGCCCCGGCGTGGAATGGGTTCCAAGAAACCCTCCTGATGTATCCGCTGACCCACCTGGTGTTGTTCGCCGCAATCCTTTCCATTATCACTCTTCCTTTTTTTCTGCGCCATGATCCCCCTTCGATGCTGCTGTTGCTTACCGCCGGTTTTTTTGCCTACTGGTGGCTCTGTTTCACCCCCGGCCAGCTCCCCCGCTATCTTTGGTATAGCTATGTGACGGCAAGCCTGTGCCTAGGGATCAGCTTGAACCTGTTTTTACAACAAGGCCCAATGAAACACCTGCGCCTGAGCACCGCCCTGGTCTTGGTGCTGCCCTTTCTCTCCTGGACCGCCCAGCAGGCCCATGAAGTCCACACCAACACGGAGATGCAGGGAGATACGGCCCTGGCGGAATATGTCGCCGGGCTTCCTGCCGATACCCGCATCGCCACGACCTTTCCCCCGCTAAGCAACGCCCTGCTGTTTTTCACCGGAAGAACGATTGACACCGGTTCCTCCGCCGAAACGCTTCTGGATACACACGATGTGGTGGTGATTCGGGATGACAGACCGCCCCCCGCCCGTGCTTGTAAAAGGATTGGACCGTATCTCGTAATCGAACCTTCGGAAAAACAACCCCTTTAGGCGCCATTACGTTATGAACCGCGAAGAATACGAACGCATGTATCACGTGGAAGACACCCACTGGTGGTACCGTTCCTTGCATGCCCTTCTGGACGATCTTCTGCAGGGCACATTCGCCGTTGAACATGCCACTCCCCTCCCCCGCCGCCTGCTGGATATCGGATGCGGTACCGGAGCCACGCTGCACTATCTGGAATCGCAGGGATGGGCCGTGGGCATGGATATTTCCCCGGAAGCCCTCCATTGGTGCAAACAACGAAATGCCGCACATCTCACGCAGGCCTCCGCGATGGAACTCCCGTTCCCGCCGGCGCAATTTCACGCGGCGGTCATGCTTGACGTGCTCTATCACCAGCAGGTGCACGATCCACGGACCCCGTTGCGGGAGGCGCACCGCGTGCTCAAGCCGGGCGGATACCTTTTTGTAAATGTCCCCGCCTATGCATGGCTCTATTCCTCGCACGACCGGGCGGTGCATACCGCGCGGCGGTTCACGAAGACGCAACTCACGCGGTATTTGAACGAGGCGGGGTTTGACGTGGCGCGCGCCAGTTATTGGAATTGCCTGCTTTTTCCCGTGGTGGCCGCCGTGCGCTTGGTGCGGAAATTGAAACCGGATCGCGGGTCCGACCTGCCGGAAGCAGGCGCCAGCCCCATGAACACCCCCTTGATGCTGTTGTTGGCCGTGGAGCGGTTCCTGATCCGGCACTGCTCCCTGCCGTTCGGCCTGTCCATTTTAGCCGTGGCCCAAAAACGCCGCTAGGGGTGTTATTCTTTCTGGAGGCGGCGGACTTCTTCGCCGAGCAGAAGGGCATGGGCCTCAGCCAGCGCCGCAGGGATTTTTTTCGCGTGCGGGGAATGGCGGAGGCAGTCCGTAAAATCATACCGGTCCAAGTTTTCCGCCTTGTTGCCGGGGAACCATGAACCGCCATTGCCAAGGAGGTTGTAGCGCATCTTGCCATATTCGACCATGTCATAGGCCAGGGCCAGGTTGCGCAGGCGCAGGATCGCAGGAATATTGATTCCCCCCGGCGTTTCATGCCACTCGGGAAGCCCGCGGCGCCAGGTTTCCATCCATACCTTTCCAACGGCATTCATCATGGCGTCTTCCAGGCGTTCGATCACCGGGGCAACAAGGTCAAAGGCATGTTCCAGTTGTTCCACCGTTTCCAGGTGCAGGTCAAAATCACCGGGGCGCGCCACCCCGCAGCTTAAGGAATGCACTTCGGGATGCGCCAGGCAGAAAAGCCCGTTAAACACCATGGGATGCAGCGGCGCGCACAACGCCTGCAATTTCACCGGGGGGGCATAAAGCATGCCGCCCTTGTCATTCGGGCTGATGATATAGACCCCCATGTCCCGCCGGGCCGCTTCCTGAATGGCCGGCCAGTTGTCCTGGAACAGGTAATACCAGTGCAAATTGACGTATTCGAAGGCCCCCGTGCGCAGGGTCTCAAGAATTATGTCCGTGGGGCCATGCGTCGAAAAGCCGATGTGCCGGATGCGTCCGGCCCGTTTCCAGCGCAGCGCCTGATCCATGCATTGCAGCGCGGCCTCCAGCGCCGCTTCATCATTCACGCCATGAAAGGCAAACAGATCGATGTAGTCGAGCCCCAGGAGCGCCATGGACTGTTCAACGTTGGCGACAAATTTCTTGACCTCCCGGTCCGGCGCCACCTTGGTCTGCACAATGATTTCATGGCGCGTGAGCGCGGGAAGGATTTTCCCGAGTTGAAATTCACTGGTGCCGTAGCCCCGCGCGGTTTCAATGTGGTTGATCCCCAACTCCAGCGCGTGGCGGACACAGGCTTCGACATTGCGCTGGCTTTCCCCGGATACCGGGTCGTCACCGGCCCAACTCTGCTGAAAACGCATGGCACCGCAACTGATCACGGGCATCTCGATCCCCGTATTGCCAAACCGCCGATAGCGCATACCCTGCCTCCGTTCACAAATAATGAGCGCTCATCATCGCATATTTGACCGCACGCGGCAACCCCGGACCGCCCGGGGAACGCGCCATGCCCGGGTACCCCCCTATTTCTTGGGCTTTCGGGATTCGAACCCCTGCACCAAGGCCAGCAGATCATCCGGTTTGAACGGTTTCAGGAGAAATCCATCCGCACCGCATTCCTGAACTTTCCCCATGGTTTTGTCAACAGGTTTCGCGGTGACAATATACACGAGAATACCCGCCAGCGCTCCGTCGGTTTTGATCCGTTCACAAGTTTCCCAGCCGTCCATTCCGGGCATGGCGATATCCATGAGCACGAGCCAGAAATCCCCGCTTCGGACC
>CAYXPO010000187.1:0-8295 GCA_964466925.1 uncultured Nitrospirales bacterium | reverse complement strand
TCGAAGACCTGATGAAGCAGCCGCACGGCCTCCGCTGCCCGCTTCTTGCCCGCCAGATGCCGCACAATGTAATAGACGTTATTAAAACTGATTGCGGAGAGGTAAGCGCGCACCTTGCCCGATTCGGCGAGGCTCCATACGAGCGCTGACCACGCATAAAAGGGTTCGCGTTGCGCGAGAACGTCAATCACGATATTCATGTCGAGAAACACTCTCATTTGCGCAACCCGAATTTCGTGGATAACGCCTGCTGAAGGATATCTTTCTCGGATTTCCCCTTGGGCAGTTTCACCATGCCGGAAGCGCGCCGGGTCAGGGGGCCGAGTGCTTTGTCATCCAGTTGCCGGATTTTTACCAGGTTCTCGATATAGCGCGAGAACATGGCCGACACACTGGTTTTTTGTTCCCTGGCCAGTTTCTTGGCCTGCCGGACCAAGAGTGCATCCGCCGAGAGCGTCAATTTTGTGGTCGCCATTCCTTCTACTCCTATACGTATCTTCGCATGTTAAGAATACGTATAGTGCATTGGAAAGTCAATTGGGTTGACTTGTCGGGGGCATGCCGTTATTGTGGTTTCCATACACCGAAGGGAGATTTCTGATGACACTATGCACACTCCATCAACATCTGTTGAATGGCGTTGTTCTACTGGCAGTGCTTTGCACGAATGCATGGAGTCAGGGGAAACCGTTTCCACGCATAAAGCCAGTTCCGCCCGCAAATCGCCTGATCGTCAATAATGACGGCACGAATCTGTTCTGGCGGGACGATCTCAGCATGGAAATGGTGAAACGGCACGTGGCGGAGTGTCCCAATGCCGTGACGACGTATATGCTGTGCCCGAACGGCATTCAGAAGATGATGTATCCCAGCCAGCATGAAGAGTTGGCCACACGGGGCGGGTTGCCGAAATTGGTGAGTGAAGGCTTGGACCCTTTCGGTGCGTTTCTTGAAGGACTCAAAACACGCGGGATGGAAACATTCATCACCTTCCGGATGAATGAGGTGCATAATGTGGACAATCCCAAAGACCCTGATTTGTGCGCCCTCTGGCGGGAACATCCGGAATACCGGGTGGAGCGCGGCGGGAATCCAAAGAACTGGATGGCGCAGTGCCTGGACTATTCCCTGGAACCGGTTCGGGAGCATTTCCTCGCGCTGATTACGGAATTGATGGAAAAGTATCAGCCCGACGGCATCGAATTGGACTGGATGCGCTTTCCCCGGCATTTGAGCGGCACGGGCGAGGAAGTTTGGGAGAAACGGCAGTTTTTGACAGAAGTGGTATCAGCGGTGCGTGCAAGAGCGGACGAACTGACAGTAAAGACAAGAAAACCTATGTTGGTGGCGGTGCGAGTACCGACAAGTCTGGAGGGATGCCACGCGCTCGGTGCGGACGTCGTGGAATGGAATCAACGGAAGCTGATAGATTTTATTACAGTAGCGCCCTTTCTGGCCTCTGATTTTTTCATGCCCATACAAGAAATGCGGGAGGCGCTTGTGGACCGGCCCATCCCCATCTATGCGGGGCTTGAGTTTGGCTATAATGGTCTTCCGCACAGTGAAGAGAGCCTTCGCGCCGCCGCCATGAACCTCTATGACTGTGGCGCGGACGGGATTTACCTGTTCAACTTCCCTTGCTGGCGCGAGAGCAAGCCCCATCCGTTTTGGTCATGGATTCCGCCGTTGCGCGACCCCAATCTGCTTATTGGCCGAAATCTATTGTTCCCGGTGATTGATAATCACCATCGCGTTTCCAATATTGATTTGCCCACGCAGCTGCCATGCGAAATTCCGGCGGGCGCGGTCAAAGAAATAACGTTGCGCCTGCCCAAGTTGGCGCTTGCGGAAAGCAATCCCGTGGAGACGGCCATGCTTGCCTTTGAACCCAAAGAGGGGGGGGCGGTCACAGTGAATGGCACAGCGGTTGAAGCGGATGGCGCTATAGCCATTCAGGCGCTTCGTCCTGGCGGCAACACTCTTGCACTAGCCAATACCGGAACACAATCCATTTCATTGAACGCGGCTTCTCTTTCTCTTTCGTATCCGCTGGTGGTTCCCCTTGCGGATGCTTTGTCCAAAGCGGCGTTGCACGTTTCCCCGGAAGGGTCCGATGACAACCCCGGCACGCGGGAGGCGCCGTTCAAGACGATTCAAAAAGCCCGTGATGTGTTGCGGGATCAAAAGGAAGACCGTGCGGCAGATATCACGGTGCTGCTGCGTGGCGGGGTGTATCGTCTTGATGCACCGTTGACGTTTGGGCCGCCTGACTCCGGCAAAAATGGCGGACGTGTAATCTATGCCGCCGCACCCGGAGAAACGCCCGTTATCAGTGGCGGCGTTCCGGTTACGGGCTGGGAACAGGATAGCGGCGGACGGTGGAAGGCCCAAGTGGCGCTGAAGGGTTTCCGGCAGTTGTATGTCAATGGCAAACGCGCGCCCCGTGCCCGGGGGAAATGTCCGGAGAATGTCGAACGGTATGGCGATCAGAAAAGCATGGACGCGGACGCCGGATTCATTTTCCCGGACGGTGCCATGGCCGAATGGAAACCTCCGTGGACTGTGGAATTTGGTTTTTACAATTCCTGGGGACACATGATTTGCCGTGCCGAGCGTATCACGCGGAACTTGGAAGGCCGGGCGGTTGTGAAAATGCTGCAGCCATGGTTCATGCTGGCGTCCAACAAAGAAGGGGTGCAGGCGAAACTCCCGGCATACATGGAGAATGCGCTCGAACTGCTTGACGAACCGGGCGAATGGTATTACGGCCCAGTGAACGATACACTCTATTATTGGCCGCGTGAAGGGGAGGATATGGCGAGTGCGGAGGTGGTGGCGCCGCAATTGGAGACCCTGGTGTGTCTGGAAGGACGCGCGGGGCGGCCGGTCCGCAATCTTGTGTTTCAGGGGATCACCTTTGCGGACGCCACATGGGCGAAGCCAGACCGGATTGGCCACCCCGATGTCCAGGCGAATTTCTGTTTCCACGACACGAATATCTTCACACGGGATGGTTCCCTGGTAAATGTGCACAACGAATACGTGAAGAGTCCGGCCAACGTGGTGGTGCGGGGCGCGGAAGGTTGCCGTTTTGAAGGATGTACTTTTACGCGGTTGGGCGGTGCGGGATTGGACATCGAGCAGGGTTCCAGGAACAACCTTGTGAACGGGTGCGTGTTTTTTGACATTTCCGGCAGTGCGATTCAGGTAGGTGATGTGCTTTCGGCGGATCATCATCCGAAGAATTCCCGGCGGGTGGTGCGGAATAATCGCATCACCAACAACCGCATTCATGACATTGGCGTGGAGTATCAGGACAGCATAGGCGTTTTCGGCGGTTATGTGGACGGAACGGTCATCGCGCACAATGAGATATTTCAGTTGCCGTATAGCGGTGTTTCCGTAGGGTGGGGCTGGGGGGAGGAGGATGCGGGGGCCGGTGCGTATGATATACCCTATGTGTATGCCTCGCCCACACCCGCCGGGGCCAACCGCATCGAGGCGAATCACATTCATCATGTCATGCTGAAACGAAACGATGGCGGCGGCATCTATATGCTGGGGAATCAGCCGGGAACCCTAATCCGGGACAATCACATTCATGACAATGGCCCGGACGGTCCGGGCGGAATTTACCTTGACGAGGGCAGCGGATGCATCGAAATTACAAATAACAGCGTATACAACGTGCCCACGGCGATGAATTATAACAATCGCAATCAGGATCGCATCAGCACGTGTTTTGAACATGACAACTTTTTTGATGTTGTCCCGGAGCCGCCGGAGCGTTCCATGGCAATTGCGGAACATGCCGGCGTGGAGAAAGCGTATCGGAAATGAACCCTATGCACGGGCACCGGACCGATTCGGCGGATTGGTCCGATCCCTCCGGTCAATTCAATTGCCATGTGGCGTTTCTTCCGTATTATGGGAAAAATCTTCTGAAAATGTGCTATCATTTGCGCATTCCCCCATTGATTTCGGGCGGATAGCATGAAAGGAAAGTGTAATGGCAGTGCAGTGGATGTTGGAGAAACCACGCTTTGTTCCCCCGCTGGACCCGGGATTTCGTCCGGCGGTGTTGGCGAACCGGGCGTTTCGTAAAAAGGTGGAGGAAACCGGCGGCGGCGTTCCCTTGATTCTTGGTTTGGAACGGACCAACGGCGCGGTTTCACGCTTTGAGACAAAGGTCTTTCCCGCGGAACACCCCCTGGCGGAAGCAAACTTGTTCCATGTGGAGCGTCTTGTAAAGTTTCTGTTGTGGCAGCGTGGCGGCTGGAAGGTGTACGTGGGCGGTCCGACCTTCATTGGCGATTATCTCGCCCAGTGTTACAAACACGGCGGTCTGCGTTCTTTTGACTACCACTTCATGGGCGGGGATGTCTACGAACATCCGTTTGCCGTCGTGCCGTGTGCCCCGGAAGAAGTGCCGCCGCGAAACGAATCCACGCAGCCGCTGGGCCGCCATCTGGAAGGATGCCGCATCGGCTTCGATCTGGGCGCATCGGATCGAAAAGTGTCCGCCGTCATAGACGGGGAGGCGGTGTACAGCGAGGAAGTGGTGTGGGAGCCGCGCAAGAACAGCGATCCCATGTATCACTACACCGAAGTAATGACGGCGATCAAGACCGCCGCGTCAAAGATGCCGCGCGTGGATGCGGTGGGCGGCAGTTCAGCGGGTGTGTATATCAACAACCGCGCCATGGTGGCGTCCCTGTTCCGGGGTATTCCGAAGAACCGTTTTGGTGAAGTGCGCGAAATGTTTGTGCGGATGGGCCAGGAACTGGGGGTGCCTTTCGTGGTCGTGAATGATGGCGAAGTGACCGCGCTGGCGGGTTCGATGTCGCTGGAGGACAACGGCGTGCTGGGCGTCGCCCTGGGGTCGAGTGAGGCGGGCGGATACGTCACGCTGGATGGCAACATCACCGATTGGCTGAACGAATTGGCCTTCTGTCCGGTGGATTACAGTCCCGAAGCCCCCGTGGAAGAATGGTCGGGCGACCAGGGCGTGGGGGCGAGTTATTTTTCGCAGCAATGCGTGTTCCGGCTGGCCCCGAAAGCGGGAATCGAATTGCCCAAAGACGTGACAGACGCGGACCGGCTGAAATTCGTGCAGGAGAAACTGGAAGCGGGCCATGAAGGCGCGGTGAACATCTGGAAGAGCATGGGCGTTTACATGGGCTACGGCATCGCGCACTATGCGGACTTTTATGATCTCAAGCATGTATTGATCCTGGGCCGGTGCACTTCGGGCAGCGGCGGCACGCTGATCCTGGACGGAGCAAATGAAGTGCTCCGCGCGGAATTTCCCGGTATCGCAGACCGTGTGCATATTCAACTGCCGGATGAAAAAAGCCGGCGGGTGGGCCAGTCCATTGCGGCGGCCAGTCTGCCCCTTGTATAACGTTCCATGGTTTGGAAAAGGAAAGGACCCGGCATGAAGCTGAACCTCGATACGGCGGAACTCTATATCCCGGATGGCGCACCGGAAGAAGCCGCGCTGCCGCGCACCACCCATCTCGCGGTCGCGGCGCATCAGGATGACATCGAAATCATGGCCTATGACGGCATCCTGGCCTGTTATCAACAACCGGACCAGTGGTTCTCCGGCGTGGTGGTGACCAACGGCAGCGGGTCGCCGCGCACGGGCCTGTATGCGGCGTATTCGGACGAGGAGATGATGGCGGTGCGGCGGCGCGAACAGAAAAAAGCGGCGATGGTGGGGGAGTACGCCGCCATGTTTTTGCTGGATTATTCCAGCGGCGCGGTCAAGGACCCGCATAACCAGCAAATCATATGGGAATTGCGATCCATTCTCGAAGCCACCCAGCCGGAGATTGTGTACACCCATAATCTTGCCGATAAGCACGACACCCACGTCGGCGTGACGCTCCGGTTGATCACGGCCATCCGCCAAATGCCCGCGGAGATCCGCCCGAAGAAGGTGTACGGCTGCGAAGTGTGGCGGGATTTGGATTGGATGACGGATGCGGACAAGACGGCCTTCGATGTCTCCGCCCACGAAAACCTCCAAGCGGCGTTGCTCGGGGTGTTTGACTCTCAGATCGCAGGCGGAAAACGCTACGATCTCGCCACCTTGGGCCGCCGCCGCGCCCATGCCACCTATCACGCCTCGCATGGGGTGGACGCCACCACCGGCACCAATTTTGCCATGGACTTGACCCCGTGCGTCACCGGCCCCATGAAAGAGCCGGTGGACTTGTTGCTGGAGCATATTGCCCGGTTTCACGACGAAGTGAAAACACGAGTCGGAAAGCTCGGGTAAAAGGCCGTTTGGCGCCGTACATCTTGCAGTAACCAAAGAAGGAAAATCACATGACGGTCTTTTTGTATGGAGCGCTGATCCTGATGACGGGGGCCGTGGATGTGGATTGGCCGGAAGCGTGGCGCGCGGCATGGGAAAATCCCCCCGCGGAATTGCGCCCCCTCCAGATCGTCCATGGCGTTCCGGAGAAACTGGCCACGCGCGAAGGGATGCAATCCTACCGTGAAGCGGGCCTGGGCGGCATTGTCTGCAATGTCAATTTTAGCGAGTATCTTCGCAGTGAAACGCATTGGGCAACGTTTCTCAAGGCCGTGGAGGCCAGCCATGCGGCGGGTCTGACAACGTGGATCTATGACGAAGACGGTTATCCCAGCGCCGCGGCGGGCGGCCTGGTGCTCGAGGCGAATCCGGAGATCGAAGCACTCGTGCTGGCGTATGACGCGTCCCTGCCCGATCCGTTTGTCCTGCGGCGCGCCTACGAATTCACGCATGCCAGCAATAATTTCTATGCCAAGCGCCGCTATCCCAACCTGATTGAAGACGCCGCCACGCGGCTGTTCCTTGAAAAAACCCACGACGCTTATGCGCAACGGCTGGGTGGCGCTCTGAACCAGTGTATCACCGCCTTTTTTACGGATGAGCCTTCCTTAATGGCCGTGGACCTCGGTCCTTTGGACAAGGGCAAGACCGTGGATGTGCCCGATCCCAATGCCAAGCCGCTGCCCACGGTCCCGTGGTGTTCCGATATAACGAAAGCGTATCAGGAACGGTATGGCCAGGATTTGATGTCCCAGCGGTTGAGCCTCTTTCAAGGCGATTCCGAACAGGACAAACAGGTGCGCCGCCAATTCTGGAAGCTGGTGTCCGATCTGATGGCCGAGCGGTTCACGGGCCGGATTCAGGAATGGTGCCACGCGCATAAGGTGGCTTCTTCGGGGCACTTGCTCCATGAAGAATCCCTGGTGCATCACGTGCCGCTTTATGGCGATTCCCTGCTCTGCCTGAGCCGGATGGATATTCCCGGCATGGACATGCTTTCCAGTCAACCCAGTCATGTCGTACTCGGTGGAAGCCGAACCCACACCGGCTGGCTGTCCGCCTTGCTGCCCTCGTCCGCGGCCTGTTTTAACGGCGGGCGGAGAATAATGACGGAAGTCAGTGATTTCTCCGAAGGAGGCAAGGCGCCTCTGCCCAATATGCTGGCCACCGCCGCATGGCAGGCCGCATTCGGGGTGACGGAATTTACGTCGTACTACGCCAACTCCATGGTCCGCATTCTCGATGCCGCAGGTACGGAATGGTCCCTGGATGCGAAGGAACCCTATAAGCACTGGTGTGAAATGGTGGGCCGGTTGAATGCCTTGCTTCGCGACGCCCGCCCTGTTCCCCGGGTGGCGCTCTATTACCCCATCCGCGATGCTTGGGCGGAATACCGGCCCGTGGCGGGACCCGTAAAGCTCGATCTACAGCCGCCGCGCCTTCAGCAAACCGTGCGGGCCTTTGCATGTCTCGGACGGCAACTGATCATGGCCCAAACCCCTTTCGTGTTGGTGGACCCGGCATGGCTGGAGGAAGCCGAGGTTTCCGAAACGAAAGTACTGCGCATTCGCGGTCATGAATTTGATGCGCTGGTGATCCCGGCGTCGTCGGAATTGTCCCAAACCGCGGGGGACATCCTTGAACGATTCGGCGCCGCGGGCGGACGAATCATTCGGGGTGATGAGGCTGATGAAACGCCCGGTCTCCGCGATCTGGCTCCCTTTTCCTTGACCCCGGCCTGCTCCCATATCGTTTTGGGCCGTTTTCACCGCGAGGGCCGGGAAATTCTCCTGTTGGTGAACATCGGGGACGAAGCGTATTCGGGCCACATCAAACTTCCCTCAAGTGCGTGGACTCTGGCCGAACCGGCCACAGGCGAAACAAAACCGGCGGCAAGTTCCCCGGAGGGCGTGGAGATTGCCCTGCCCGCGCTGGGTAGTGTGTTAATCGTCCAGGGCGCTACCCCGAAC
>CAYXPO010000186.1:0-8299 GCA_964466925.1 uncultured Nitrospirales bacterium | reverse complement strand
CGCAACCGCAAAAGAGATCTATAAAAGTGGGCTTTTGCCGGATATTGTTGGGGGCATTAACGGTACTCCTTTTCTTCGCCGGCATGCCTTTTCCCTTGTTGCGGTATGTCAACCCCCGCATCTTCTTCTAGTCCCTGCGTTTACTCTTGAGTGAACACATAACAAGTGTAATAGAGGGAATCGCTTATTTCAAGATGGAATCGCTCTAAGATGGCGCCGGCAAAAATCATTCACCAGAAAGGCCCGGATAGTGGCCGCAACCGAACACGAATGGCGATGTTGGCAAACAATTAACCGTTGATAGGGCGGGTCCATTCCGAATATTCCGCCACCGGATTTCTTGAACCGTTTGTTCACGAAGTGAAGAAGCCTTGGGCATGGGTGCCCAAGCCACGGTAGTTATTGGTAATCAGCAGGCCACGAGCCGCTTTCTCCACAAGCCAAGCCAAGTTGCGTTCCGGGCCCTTGGCACGGTACGATCCTTCCCGTGAACAAAGGGAACCCGCAGTGAGTGATGCCCCCCAAGCAATCAAGGACATGAATCCCGCCGGAGCCGCGCCCGCCGCGGAGGGCGAGGGTTTGGGCGAAGAATCGGCGGCCTCGGAAGCCTTGCGCCTGAAACTGGACAAGTTCGAGGGGCCGTTCGAGGTGTTGCTGTATCTCATCCGCTCGCAGGAAATTGACATTTTCGACATCCCCATCGTCACGGTGACGGAGCAGTACCTCGGGTTCCTGGAACTGATGCAGGAGGAGAATCTGGACATCGCGGGGGAATTTCTCGTGATGGCCGCCACCCTGATCCAGATCAAGTCGAAAATGATCCTCCCCATCGAGGTTCCCGACGATGACGAGGAGGAACTCGAAGAAGAGGATCCCCGCCTGGAACTCGTGGAAAAATTGCTCGAATACCGGAAATTCCGCGATCTGGCGAAACGGCTGGGCGATCTGGGCGAATATCAGGCCAACCGCTACGGGCGCGCCGTCAAACCCAAAATCGAGAAACCGGAGGAAGACGACTATTTCGAGGTCAGCCTGTACGACCTCGCGCGCGCGCTGCGCTCCATCCTGCGATTCATCACCGGCCAGGCCATCCATGAAATTGCCGGCGAAGGGTCGTCCGTGGAAGAGAAAATTGACGTGATCACCACGTGGCTCGCCGAACGCGACAGCGTCACCTGGACCGAACTCTTCCGCCAATGCAAAACCCGCACGGAAATCGTGTGCTGCCTGCTGGCCATCCTCGAATTGTGCCGCATGGGCCGCATCCGCGCGCACCAGCACCGGGCCTTTGGCGACATCCGCCTCTTCGCACGCCCGGTGGACCCCGAACCCTATGCCGGAGGCGGTGCCGATGCCGTGGTGGCGGCGTAAGGTTCGTCCGGTCGGCCAACAAGGGGAAGACCTGGCCGCCCACTACCTCCGGCGCGCGGGCTACAAAATCCTCGAACGGAATGTCCGCCTGGGCCGCTATGAACTCGACATCATCGCCCGCGAAGGCAACACCCTCTGTTTCGTGGAAGTACGCACCCGCCTGAGCAACGACCCCGTCCCCCCGGAGGACAGCGTGGGCCCGGTGAAACAACGCCACATCCGCGCCGCCGCCCATCAGTACATCGCAAGGCATCCCGACCCCAACGCCTACTACCGGTTTGACGTCGTGGCGGTCATCCTCCCCAAGGACGCCAAACCCCGCATCACCCTCTACCGGGACGCGTTTCCGGATCGTTGAAACACCGGAAACGGCTTTGGTAGAGTAATCGCATGACTACGTGGCGGCCTGCTATAGGAGGTTTCACGGCGGACGCGTTTAGCGGCCGCCGGGCGTATGGCCGCGCCTAATCCGCCCACCCCGTACCCCCTAACGCGTAGCACAGTGTACTTTGGAGACAGATCATGACACTTTTTGAAGAACTGACATGGCGCGGCTTTGTGAATCAATGCACGCATGAAGAATTGCCCGCCGAACTGGAGAAAGAACCCTTCACCCTGTATTGCGGGTTTGATCCCACCGCCGACAGCCTGCATATCGGCAGCCTGCTCCCGATACTCGGCCTCGCCCACTTCCAGCGCGCGGGACACCGGCCCATCGCGCTGGTGGGCGGCGGCACCGGGCTCATCGGCGACCCCAGTTTCAAGGCCAACGAGCGCTCGCTCCTCAGCAAGGAAACGGCGGAAAAAAACGCCGAGGGCATCCGGAAGCAGTTGGCGCAATTCGTAACCTTTGAAGGCCCCAACGCCGCCATCCTGCTCAACAACGCGGACTGGCTCTGCAAGCTCTCGCTGGTGGACTTCCTGCGCGACATCGGCAAGCATTTCTCGGTCAATGTGATGCTGAGCAAAGACTCCGTGCGCCAGCGCCTGCAAGACCGCGATCAGGGCATCTCCTACACCGAGTTCACCTACAGCCTGCTCCAGGCCTATGACTTCCTGTACCTCTGCGAGCACCACAACTGCCGCCTCCAAGTCGGCGGAAGCGATCAATGGGGCAATATCGTCGCGGGCATGGACCTCTCGCGCCGCCTGCTCGGCAAATCCACCTTCGGGCTCACGTTTCCGCTGGTGACCAAGGCCGACGGCACCAAATTCGGCAAGACCGAGAGCGGCAATATATGGCTGGACGCCCACCGCACCTCGCCCTACAAATTTTATCAATTCTGGATCAACCAGGCGGACTCCGACACGCCCAAATACCTCCGCTACTTCACCTTTCTCACCCAGGCGGAAATCACGGACCTCGAGCGGCAGCTTCAAGAGGAGCCGCACAAGCGCGCCGCGCAGCGCGCCCTCGCGGAGAACGTCACGCGCCTCGTGCACGGCGAAGAGGCCCTCGCGAACGCGATCAAGGCGTCCCAGGCGATGTTCGGCGGCGATCTCAAAGGCCTTGACGAGGCCACGCTGCTGGACGTCTTCAGCGAAGTGCCGAGCACGGTTATGCCCCGCGCCACGTTGTCCGCCGGCCGCACCTGGCTCGACGTGCTGACGGAATCCAAGGTGTTCGCAAGCAAGGGCGAAGGCCGCCGCATGATCAAAAATGGCGGCCTGTACGTCAACAACGAACGCATAGACGCCGAAGACGCCACACTGACGGAACAAAGCCTCATCACCGGAACCATGGCCGTTGTGCGCGTCGGGAAAAAGAATTATCACCTGCTGCGATTTTCCGGGCAGGAGCGTTGAAAACAAAAGGGAAGCCTCATGCTGAGCCGGTTGATGACACGGCGCGAGCAGTTATTGCTGCTGGGCGTGGCCCTGTCCATTGCCGTGGGTTCGGTGACGTTGTGGTGGGACAGGTCACGCCCCGCCGCGCCCCCCGTGCCCAAAGCGGCGGCCCATCCCGTTAAACCTGAGGTAAAAACGCCGCCACTCCCCAAACCAGCCGCTCCAGCAAAAGCGGTCATTGGGCCGAAGCAAGCCACACCAACGGTATCCCCTCCCAAACCGGCGGCAGCGAAAAAGGCAAACCGGATTGGCGTGGGAATCACCGGCGCGGTAAAACGGCCGGGCCTCTATTATTTTGATTCCGATGCGCGGGTCGGTGATCTCATCCGGAGCGCGGGCGGCATAACGGCGGAGGCGGATGTCAGCCCGATTAATCAGGCGGCCCCCCTGATTGACAGCACGACCCTGGCCATTCCCGCGCGGGAAACCGCCCCGTGGAATTCCGGCGGTCAACACCCCAAGAAAAACGCGGACGCCGCCGCGTGGAATCCCCAAGAATATCTCCGTTAACCCTATTCGTTCGGATTCAACACCACCCACTCCCATTGGTGCATCCGCTTGGGCAGGGACACCACATTGTTGGAAACCTCCGCGTCGAGACGGCGGCCCTCGGTGGTGCACAGCACCGCGCGCGTGACTTCGCCCATGTCATCCGGCGGCGTGACGCGGAATCCGGAGCAGGTGTCCGGATGGGCATTCCAGACCACGCCCCGCCAGCACTCCCCGTCCGTGAAAAACTGCGGCACCAGCCATGCGCCGCCCTGCACCGACCCCGTGGCGCGGCCCCGGCTCAGCCAAGTTAACACACGGTCCATCTGCGCCTGCCGCTGGGTGCACAGATTCGTTCCCGCCGTGGCGTCCCAGGGCATCACGCACACACGCCCGCCCTGCGCATTTTCAAACACCACCGCGCCATGCCCCGCCGCATTTTGCGCGGGACCCCTAAGCGTGCTGATGACCCGCGCCCCCGGCCGCGGTTCCGCCTGCAACAACCGATTCTTATAGGGTTTGTCCGCATTGAGCGACATTTGCGCCCCGGCGCGCAAGGAAAACTCCGCGTCGAAACATTCCTCCATGCTGTACAGCGTTTCTTCCTGCGTAATGAAACGCGGACGTTCAAGCCCGATCCATTCTCCGAAACCGCGTTCGATGAGAATCGCGGCGGCGGGGCCGTCCAACAACATGCCCCGTGCGAGCCACGCCTTGAGCTCGTCCTCGGAAAAGGTCCAGGCCATCGCCCCGGCCAGCGCGTTCACCCGTGATTGCGGCGCTTTGCTGAAGGCAAAACCAAACGGCGCCAGCCAATGGTCCCAGCCGCGCGTGTTCACCTCCAGCGCGCGCCAATCCAGCATCTCGCCGGTTCGCACCCGCCGCCCCATGTCCGGATGCCACGGGGTCCCCACGCCCGCCGGTTGCATTGCTTTCGTAAACTGCCCCCCCAGCCACGCCAGCATCGGTTTCACCCGCGCCAGGAATTTGGGCCGCTCCGGTTCATCGCCGGGAAGGTTTCCCATGAAATCATACAGGCTGATGGCCAGCCCGTCGGATGCGAATACCTGGGCGAGCGCCATCTGCGCCGACGTCTGCCGGTACGATTTGTTCCAGGGGCCATACGGGAAATTTTCAATTTCCGGATCGCTTTCCACCGCCTCCGGCTGCACGATGCGGTTCTCCTGCATCATCCCGATGCCGTACACCAATATCGCCGGGCCTTCCTCGGAATAGCCCCAGAAATGCGGGCGGTGCACATTCGGAAACCGCCGGGCCAGCGCGGGCCACCAGCGGTCCCAGTGCCGCCCTTCCGCCGCGTGCGCCTCGGGATTGCTCGACATCAACCCCAGCCGCGCGCCGGACGCCTCCACAATCTCCCGCCAGGAGGCCAGCAGCTCCGTCTGCAATTCATCCCACATGTTCAGCCACAGGAACCGCCAAGGGTGCGGCGGGCCGGGCCGCAACGCGTTCCGTACAATTTCCTCGCGCGCCGCGTTCACGCCCGCGCGGCGATTGAATTCCGCCACATGTAACGGACACCAACAGCCGCCCCAATCCAATGGTTCATGGTTATGGTACCGGATATCATCATCCACCCAGATCACGCGGAAACGCTCCGCGGCGAACAGGCGCATCGCTTCGGCGTAATACGCCCGCCACCCCGGGTCCAGCGGGCACACCACCGCCGCCGCGCGGTTGCCCCGCCAATCCACCATCGTCTGCCAGCGTTGGTCCGCCTTCAATTGACGATGCCGGTCACAATGCAGCACGGAGTGCCATGGATTCAGGCTCACTTCAACGCCCCGCGCTTCCAGGGCGCGTTTCCACGGGCGAATCGCCGCCAACCAGGCCTTGATCCGTTCCGGCGCATCGTGGCCGTCGTTCTGTTCCTCCGCGAAGGCAAAGAAAACCACTTCATCCAGCTTGCCCTTCCGGCAGACCTCGAGAATCTGATCGCGGACAACCCGTGAATCCTCATGCGGGCCAAACTGCATCCGCGCGATATACCGTACCGCCATGGCCGAAACACTCCTTCATTCCGCCCTTCCGGACGCTGTCCATGCCGTTGATGTCTTTGGCGTCCCAAAAAACTTAACGCCCTTCTTTCCCGCCGCACAAATCGAAGAAATACCGCCGCAACGATTCCTGAATGCGGCCGGGCACGGGCGATGTATACGTCCCCGTCAACGCCTCCATGCGTTCATGCGCCCGCTCCAGCAGGCTCTTGCCAAACTGCTCCGCCGGAGAATAATCAAAAAGTTCATGTGAAAAAAATTCGCCGCCATGCATGAATTCAAAGGTCAGCGCATCGGTCAGAAAATCCCCGCCCGGCCCGGCGGCGCGCAGGCTGTCCAGCCCGAGCCGCGCCTTTTCCGTGCGGATTCCCTGCCGGAGATGCCGGGCGGCCTCCAGCCATGCCTCCTGAATCAACATCATTTCGCCCGACATGCCCACCGCGTCATAACAGGACCCAAACCCCGCCAGCAGGTGCGCCCCGGACGCCACCGCCGCCAGCATGAACAAAAACCCCTCCATGCCATTCTGCGGATCATACCGAAACGTCATTGTGCCCCCGCACTCCGCGCTCACCGGCAGATTCAGCGCGCGCGCCATCTGAACCGCGGCAATTTTCCAGAGCACCTTGTCGAGCGTGTAATAGAGGTCGCGTCCGCTCCGCAGGTCCGTGACCGACGGCCCGAACGTGTATAAAAACGGATGGCCGGGCTTCAATACCTGCGTGAGCGCCGCCAACGCGAGGTTCTCCGCATGGCCCAGCACCAAGGTGGACGCGCGCGTGTACGGGCTGGTGCTGCCCGCCATCGGGCATATCGTCGGCACCACCGGCGCGTCATATTCCACCGCCAGGCGCAGCAAATCCGCATTCACCGAGGAAAGCACCAAAGGCGAAATCACCGCCACCATGACGCTGAACAGCCGCATCGCGGCGGGGTCTTGGCCATCCGCCACAATCCGCATCAGATCAATCCATTGTCCGTTGCTTTCGGGAGAAGCCGGCGGAAAATAATAATGCTTGCTGGTGTGCAGCAGGTGCGTTTCCAGCGCGCGCAGGCTCGAGGCCGGCCCATCTATCTCGCGCACAGGGAAATCCATCCGGGAAACCGCGGCCACGTCTTCCATCCGCTGCGCGAGTATCGTATGCCGGCGCACATCCTCCAGACATGGCCGACGCGGCCGCTGAGACGCGTAATCAATAATCCAGGGGTCGGTGACAATCGCCAGCCCCCAGGGCCGCGCTCCGCCAATCTCCCAGGCATCCCCCAGCAGCCCGCCGATGGCATACGAGGCCGGCGCTTGTGCGATGAGTTCACGCAATAACGGTTTCGGCCACCGCGCCACCCCGTGGCTTTCATTCACCCTGGCCCCCGCCCGCGCGCAACACCGCAGAAGCGCCGCATCCTGAACGGAAAAGCCCGTTTCTTCGAGCAGCGTTTCCGCGGCGGCATGCACGTGTTCCATCTGTTCTTCGGAGAGTACCCTTGAAAAATCCATGGCCGGTTCCCGTTTGACGGTGTTGCCAGCAAGAAACGCCCCGCATAATACCGCATCGGCATCCATAAAAACACGCGCGGGGGACTTTGCATGATGAGGGGATGGATTGCTAAGATGCCCCTTCCCCGCCTTGGCGGCGGAGGGACGTAACACGGAACCCGACGGGAGCATGTTGCCGATGCGCACTATTGATATTGTCATCCTGGTGGTGTATTTCCTCGCAATGGCATCGCTGGGACCGTATTTCGCGCGGCGAAACCGCAGCACGGCCGGGTATTTCCTGGGGAACCGCTCGTTTCCGGGGTGGCTGATCGGGTTGTCCATGTTTGCCACCTCCATCAGCTCCATCACATTTGTCGCGTATCCGGCGGACGCCTATAAAACCGCCTATCTCCGGTTCTTGCCCTGCCTGATGCTGCCGTTGGGCATTTACATTGCCTCACTGGTGTTTCTCCCCTTTTTCCGCAAGGCGCAGGTAACCTCCGCGTTCGAGTACCTGGAAGGCCGGTTCGGCCCCGCCACCCGCGTTTACGCGGCCATCGCGTTCATCGTGGGGCAGTCAATCCGCCTCAGCCTGATCCTGTACCTCGTGGCGCTGTTGGTGTACGAAATGACCGGCCTGGACCCCATGGTCTGCATCCTGGTGGGGGGAATCGTCACCTCGTTCTACACCATTACCGGCGGCATCGAGGCGGTGATCTGGACCGACTTCATCCAATCCTTTCTTTTATGGGGCGGAGGGCTCGCCTGCTTGATTTACGCGATCGCCGGGGTGGACGGAGGCATCGGCACGATTATCCGCACCGCGGCGGCGGATGGAAAATTCATGTTCGGCGATTTGAATCCCGCGACCGGCCAATTGGAACGCTCGGCCTGGGGGTTCAGCCTGATGGACAAAACGGTCATCATGATGCTCTTGGTCGGCCTCACCAACTGGCTGACCGAATACAGCAGTAACCAAAACGTCATTCAAAAGTACGTCGCCACGAAAAACCCCAAGGAGGCCACGCGCGCCATTTGGATTTGCTGCCTGTGCAGCGTGCCCACCTGGGCCTTCTTCATGCTCATCGGCACGGCC